>JAJZIE010000073.1 GCA_021810725.1 Bacillota bacterium
CGCGATGGCCCGGACGGCGTCCTCCTTGAACTCGAGGTCGAGGCCGTCGAGCTCGAACAGCTTCTGGTACTGCTTGACGAGAGCGTTGCGCGGCTCGAGCAGGATCCGCACCAGGGCCTCCTCGTCCAGCGCGTCGAGCGTGACGATGATCGGCAGGCGGCCGACGAACTCCGGGATCAGCCCGTACTTCAGCAGATCCTCGGGCAGCACCTTGGCCAGGACCTCGCCGATGCGCTCGTTGCGCGTGTGGCCTACGTCCGCGCCGAAACCGATGCCCTTCTTGCCGGTGCGCGCCTTGATCAGCTTGTCGATGCCGTCGAAGGCGCCACCGCAGATGAAGAGGATGTTGGTCGTGTCGATCTGGATGAACTCCTGGTGCGGGTGCTTGCGTCCGCCTTGCGGCGGCACCGACGCCACCGTACCCTCGAGAATCTTGAGGAGCGCCTGCTGCACGCCTTCACCGGAGACGTCGCGCGTGATCGAGGGGTTCTCCGACTTGCGCGCGATCTTGTCGACCTCGTCGATGTAGACGATGCCCTTCTCGGCCTTCTCGACGTCGTAGTCCGCCGCCTGGATCAGCTTGAGCAGGATGTTCTCCACGTCCTCACCGACGTAGCCGGCCTCGGTCAGCGAGGTCGCGTCCGCGATGGCGAAGGGCACGTTGAGAATGCGGGCCAGGGTCTGCAGCATGTAGGTCTTGCCCGACCCCGTGGGTCCCATCATCACGACGTTCGACTTCTGCAGTTCGACGTCGTCGATCTTGGAACCGAGGTTGATGCGCTTGTAATGGTTGTACACAGCGACCGAGAGCGTGCGCTTCGCCCGCTCCTGCCCGATCACGTATTGGTCGAGGATCGCCTTGATCTCGGCAGGCTTGGGGATATTCTTGAGCTCCACCTCGACGTCGTCGCCGAGCTCCTCGTCGATGATCTCCGAGCAGAGCTCGATGCACTCGTCGCAGATGTAGACGCCAGGCCCGGCAATCAGGCGTTTGACCTGATCCTGGAACTTACCGCAGAAGGAGCACTTGAGCTGTCCCTTCTCGTCGGTGAACTTGAACATCCGCGACACCCCCTTGCTAGCGGGACTGGTTCGGGCTCTGCAGATCGCGCGAGGCGATGACCTCGTCGATCAGTCCGTACTCCTTCGCCTCTTGCGCCGACATGAAGTTGTCGCGGTCGGTGTCCTTGTAGATCCGGTCCACGTCCTTGCCGGTGTGCTTGGCGAGGATGTGGCTCGTGATCTCCTTCACCTTGAGCAGCTCGCGCGTGAAGATCTCGATGTCCGTGGCCTTGCCCGGAGGCGCGCCCCCGACCCCGGCCTGGTGGATCATGACGCGGGAGTTCGGCAGGGAGAAGCGCTTGCCCGGTGCGCCGCCCGCCAGCAGGATGGCCGCCATGCTCGCGGCCTGACCCACGCAGATCGTCGACACGTCGGGGCGGATGTACTGCATGGTATCGTATATGCCCAGCCCGGCGTCCACGACACCGCCCGGGGAGTTGATATAGAGGTGCACGTCCTTCTCCGGGTCCTCGCTCTCGAGGTAGAGGAGCTGCGCGACGATCAGGTTCGCGACCTGGTCGTCGATCGGCGTCCCGAGGAAGATGATTCGCTCCTTGAGCAGCCGCGAGTAGATGTCGTACGCGCGCTCGCCGCGGTTTGTCTGTTCGACGACCATCGGCACCATGTAGCCCATCGGATCCCTCTCCTTACGGTCCTACTCCTGATGCGCCGACTCCGCCGGCTCAGCCTTCCCCTCAGCCTGGGTCTCCTCCGCGGGAGCGGCCTGCTCCTCACCCAAGGTGCCCAAAAAGCTGCGGAGCTTCTCGTCGAGCAGGATGCCATAGAGTGACTGCTGCTCCTGTTCGCTCAGGCTGCCCGAGCCCCGGCTGCGCTCCAGAATCTGGCGCGCGCCGTCGAACTCCGCCTGCGTGAGTCCGATGCCCTCCTGCTCCAGGATACGCCCAACAACGAGCTTCGCACGCACCTGCTGCTCAGCCTGCTGCCGCACGTCGTCGTCCACCTCGTGGTCGTGCGCGGCGTCGCCGTACAACTCGTGCAGCATGCCGTGGGCCTCGCGCTCGGCGAGCACCTCCGGCACACGCAGCTCGGCTTCGGCGATGATGCGGTCCAGAAGCGCGCTGCGACGGCGGTCCTCCGCCGTACGCTCCGCCTCGGCACGCAGAGCATTCGTGAGCTCCTCGCGCATCTCCTTCAGATTCTGGTGGCCGTGCTCCTTGGCAAACTCGTCATCAAGTTCCGGCAGCTCGATCTCGCGCACGTCCTCGATCCTGACGTGCGCGGTGCTCTCCGGGTGTTCGCTGTCGAGCGGCACCTGCCGGGATTCGCCGGCGCGGGCGCCCTGAAGGGCCTCGCGGAAAGCCGGGAACGAGCGGTCCAGGGCCACCTGCGTGCGCTCGATGGTGCCCGCCTTGCCCTCGTCGTCCACATAGGTGCCCGTGAGCTCGACGACCGAGTTCTCGCCGCAGACATCGCCGGGAACCAACGTCGCGTGCGCCCTTCGCTCCTGCTCCAGGGCCGCGTCGACGGCGGCGTCGTCCACTTCCGGCGTCTCCGCCTCGCCGCGCGGCCAGCTGCGGTAGTCCGGCAGCGTGATCTCCGGCTGCAGCAGAACCCGCGCCTTGACGCGGACGCCTTTGTCGTCCTGCGGGTCGATGGCTTCGATGGTGCCGTCCTCGTAGGGCGTGAGCTTGAGTTCCTCGATGGCGTCGGAGTACGCCTTCGGGACGATCTCGTTGAGCGCGTCCTCGTAGAGATGCTGCGATCCGTAGGCCCGTTCGATGATCGGGCGCGGAGCCTTCCCGGGCCGGAACCCCGGCACGCGCACGCGCTTGGCGATCTTGCGGTACGCCTCGTCCACCGCCTGCTGCAGGCGCTCGGGCTCGATGTCGATCAGCACACGGACCTCGTCTTCGTTCAGCTTCTCCAGTTCGACCACCATGTCCACCTCTTCCCAATCCACGGGGCCGGACGCGGGTCCGGCCCCGGTGCACGAAATGGGCGACCGGCCGGTCGCCCTGCAAAATTGGAGCGGAAGACGGGATTCGAACCCGCGACCTTCGCCTTGGCAAGGCGACGCTCTACCACTGAGCCACTTCCGCAGAAACCACTTTGGTGCGGGCGGAGAGATTCGAACTCTCACGGGTGTCCCCATGGGATCCTAAGTCCCACGCGTCTACCATTCCGCCACGCCCGCCTGGTGGGCCATGATGGATTCGAACCATCGACGCCCCGCTTAAAAGGCGGGCGCTCTAACCGCTGAGCTAATGGCCCAAACTTGGTTGGGGCGGTAGGACTCGAACCTACGCATGCGGGATCCAAAGTCCCGTGCCTTACCAGCTTGGCTACGCCCCAGCGAGGCGAACACGCCGCGACACCTAAAATGGATGGGGTGAATGAGGGGACTCGAACCCCCGACCCCCAGGGCCACAGCCTGGTGCTCTAACCAACTGAGCTACATTCACCAGATCGCATGCGACATGATATCATCCGCCGAATGCCGCGTCAACGAACAGCGCACCCCGCGCGTCGCGCCGCAAGGCGCATGTCACGGCGCCTCTCGCGAGCTCCGGAAGCTCTGTTCCCAGGCGTGACGCGAACAGCGCGGGATCGCCGGTCGTGGCGCAAAAGAGCCGTCCCGGCTCCCGCCGATCGCCGATCTCCGCGCTGAGTTCCTCCGCGAGCAATTCGCCGGGATCGACCAGGCGGGCCCAGCCCGAGGCCAGTTCCTCGAGCACCGCCGTGAAGTGCGGCAGATGCGTGCAGCCGAGCACGATGGTGTCGCAGCCGGCCCGCCGAAGCTCCTCGAGCGGTCCCTGCGCCTCCTGCGCCACCTCGCCGCTGCTTGCGCCTCCCGCCTCGGCCAGCGCGATCAGGGACGGGCATGCTACCTCCAGCGTGGACTCGCCCATGGCCCGACGGTAGGCGTGGGTGCGGCAGGTGTTGCTGGTCGCGAGCACCCCGACCCTCTTCGCGCCCCGGACGCCGCGCGCGACGGGCCCGATCACGCCGTAGACCGGGCCGCCGAACGCCTCGCGCGCCGCGTCGAGCGCGAGCGCGCTCGCGGTGTTGCAGGCGAGCACCAGGGCCTCCGCGCCCCTGTCCCGAGCCAACACGGCGAAGGCGGCGACATCACCGCGCACGTCCTCGGCCTGGCGGTCGCCGTAGGGAAAGTGCATCTGGTCGCTGAGATAGAGGAAGTCCCGTTCGGGCAGGCGGCGCCTGAGCGCCGCGAGCACGGTGAGGCCGCCGATGCCGGAATCGAAGAGAGCGATCATGCGCAGACCTCCTCGCGGCCAGGACGGAGCAGGAGCCGGAAGGTCGCGGGCGAAGCGAGGCGATGGATCGATTGGCCGCAGTATCGACATCGAAGGGGGCCGGGATGTGATGAGCCAGGCCGAGTCTTGGCACGGGCGCAGAGCGGTCGTCGTCGGCGCCCAGGGCGGCGTCGGCAGCCTGATCACCCAGAAGCTGCGCGAGCGCGGGGCCCACGTCGTGGCGATGGTGCGCAAAGCGTACACCGATCCCGCCAAGGATCTCCAGGTCGTGCTGTCGCCGCTCGCGGACCAGCCAAGCGTGGCCGAGGCGTGCCGGCAGGTGGCGCGGGGCCCCGTCGACGCCCTCTTTGTCGCGAGCGGGGCCTACGCCGGCGGCAGCTCGATCGAGGCGACCCCGCCCGACGTGTTCGAGCGTCTTCTCTGGACGAACGCGCGCCTGCCGTATTACCTTCTGCAGGGCCTGCTCGGTCCCTTGCGGGACCGCAAGGGACGCGCCGTGCTGATCGGCGCCCTGGCGGCCGAGGATCCCCGTGCCGGACAGGCGGCCTACGCGATGTCGAAGGCGGCCCTCCATAGTATGGTTCGGTCCGCGGCGCGCGAACTGCAGGGCTCCGGCGCCACGATCAACGCCTTGCTGCCCTCCGTGATCGACGGCCCGGAGAACCGTGACGCGATGCCCAGGACAGACCCCGCGCTCTGGGTCTCGCCAGAGCGCCTCGCAGATCTGTCCCTTTCCTTGGCCGAGGCGTCCGCGAGCGATCTCCAGGGCGCCCTGATTCCCGTGCGTGGGGGGCTCTAGGCGTCCGCCTCGAGTTCCGTGCGGCCGATCTCCCGCACGAGCGGCAGGATCGCCGCGGCCTCCTCCACCACCCAGTCGGCACCTGACGCCCGCAGGGCGTCGGCGCCAGCCCAGCCCCATGCCACGCCGATGGACGGGAGCCCTGCCGCCACGGCGGCCTGGACGTCGCTCGGCGCGTCTCCGACGTATGCGACGGGACGGCCGCCGAGCAGCCGCATGGCGTGCAGAAGCGGTTCCGGACTAGGCTTGTGCCGCCCGGTATCCTCGCGACATACCACGCAGGAAAACGCCGCTGCCCAGCCGAGGCGGCTCAGCTCCCGCTCGACCGCCCAGCGCCTCTTGGACGTCACGACGCCCGCCTGGATGCCGTGCCGCGGCAGTGTCGCAAGCAGGTCCACGATGCCCGGAAAGGCCGCGATACCCTCCTGCTCCCGGCGGTAGAGCGGCTGCATCCGCCGCCAGAGGTCCAGGTAGACGTCCGACGGCATGCCGGCCGAGGCCGCGTCGTGCGCGACCAGGAAGCGCACCAGCCCCGCCTCGTCGACGGTGATGCCCCGGTCGCGGAAGGCGATTTCGGCTGCGCGGCGGTGCGCCGGGCCTGAGTCCACGAGCGTTCCATCGAGGTCGAAGAGCACGAACACCCGGCGCGCCTCCCTTCGCCCTCCCACCGCCGACGGCAGGAGGGCACGTGCTGTTTGCAAAACTCTCGCACAGGAGGCGGTAGCTGTGCAAGCGATCCGCGACCCCGGCCCGCCGCCCGCGCACGCGATCGAATTGCTTGAGCGGGGCCTGCCCAAGGTGATCGTCCTGCCCGCCGGCAGGCCATCCGCGGTCCTGGTCCTGCTCTATCCCAGCGAAGGTCGGCTGCATGTCACCTTGACCAGGCGCACGGAAGACCTCGCCCACCACAAGGGCCAGATAGCCTTCCCCGGGGGCTCGTGCGACGCGGGGGATCGCGACTACTGGTCGACAGCCCTGCGCGAGTCCCGCGAAGAGGTCGGTCTGCTGGGCTCCCCCCGTCGCCTCGGATTTCTTCCTCCGATCTTCATCCCGGTCTCCGGCTTCGCCGTCGCGCCTTGCGTCGGCTACCTGCCGCTGCCGCCAGAGTTCGCGCCGCAGTCCGGGGAGGTGGCTGCCCTGCTCGAGCCGGCGCTCGACGATCTCTGGCCCGTCGAGGCCTGGGAGGACGTTCCGCTCAGGACCGGCGGCGCCGTGCGGCTGCCCTACTACCCCTGGCAGGGACACAAGATCTGGGGTGCCACGGCACGCATGCTGCACGCGCTGCGAGGCTTCCTCGAATCCCAGGACTGAAGGCCGCGGCCACGTCAAAGCGGTGAACCCTCCGTCAGGGCCGTTTCGTGTCCCGCCGCCGGAGTCGTGCGGTGGACGCGTTCCGCGACATGCTCGTCGCGCCATGTGCTGTGAAACGCGCCAAGGGTCGCCGCGAGCGGCAGCCAGCCGACGGGCGCGCCGCCTGCTCCCACGACAAGGGCTGCCGCGACGCCCTCGCTGGCCATCGCCGCCACGGCGTCCGCCAGGCGCATCTCCGCCGCCACCTTGGGCACCCTTCGCAGGACAGCCCGCGAGATGCCCGCGGAGCCCGCGGCGACGGCGTCGGCCAGGCGCGCAGCGCCGAGGAACCCGCCTTGATCGTCCAGGACCGGGACGACGTCCGGCCGCGCGGCGGCCGCCTCGGCTGGAAGCGCCTCGGGTTGGCGGCCGAGCGTCATCGTGCCTGTCGGCGGCCACATAAGCATGGCCTGCTCGACACTCCAGCGCTCGAATGGCGCCACCTCGTACTCCCTTGCGACATGGACGCCTCGGCGGGCCACCTTCTCGGTCAGGATCGAGCGCGGAATCCAGGCCACCGTGACGGCCGTGCTCAGAACGCTCGCGAGGAACACCGGCAGGGCCACGGTCCAGTCGTGGGTCGTTTCGAGCGCGAAGATCGTCGCCGTGAACGGCGCGCGCATGGTGCCGCCGAGCAGCGCCGCCATGCCCACGGTGGCCCAGAGGCCGGGCACGTGTCCCGGCATAACGGGACCGGCCAGGGCACCGATGGCGCCGCCGATCATCAAGAGGGGCGCGAGGACGCCGCCGGACGTGCCGGAACTCAAGGCGAGAATCCACACGACCGTTTTTGCGACGAGGATCGTCAGGGCCACGAGCGGCAGGATCCGGCCGGCGTCGAGGGCGCGGATCACGGGATAGCCGACCGACAGAACCTGCGGCACGAAGTAGCCGACGAGCCCGACGGCGAGACCGCCGATGGCTGGCCACCACATCCAGTGGATGGGCAGGCGGCGGTAGAGATCCTCCACGAGGTAGACGGCCTTCGTGAGGAGGCCCGAGGCGACGCCAGCCAGCACGCCGAGGACGGCGGCGGCCACGAGCCAACTGAGATGCGGCCACGGCAGGACCGCGCCGCCGCCGAACACCGGCGCGCTGCCGTAGAACCCGAGGCGCACCGCGTACGCGACCACGCTGGCGGCCGCGACGGGCACGAAGCTGCGCGGGGACCACTCGAACAGCAGGAGTTCCACCGCCAGCAGGGTGGCCGATATGGGCGAACCGAACGTGGCGGCCATGCCCGCCGCCGCGCCCGCCACCAGCAGGGTGCGGCGCTCACGCGTCGTGACCGCAAGGCGCTGCGCAAGCAGCGAGCCGAGCGCCCCGCCCGTCATGATGATCGGGCCCTCGGCCCCGAACGGGCCGCCCGTGCCGATCGTCACCGCCGACGCAAGCGGTTTCAGCACCGCCACCTTCCCATCCATCACGCTGCGGTCCTCGAGGATGGTCTGGATCGCTTCCGGGATGCCGTGCCCGCGGATCTTGTCCGTGCCGAAGCGGGCGATGAGTCCAACCAGAAGACCCCCCACCGCCGGGATGAGGATGGACGGCCAGCCCCAATGCCGCGGATCGGGAGCGTTCAGGGACCAGCCAACAGAGCCTGTGTAGGCCAGGTGCGTGATCAGCGCGATCAGCCGCAAGAGGACGATGGCGGCGAAACCTCCGATCAGGCCTACCGCCACCGACCAGGCGGAGAGCAGGAGGAGCCGCCTCGCGTCGGTGCGGTAGTCACCGCGCAGCCGGCGGGCTTCGTGAAGAATCCTTCGCGTGCCTTGCATGTGATCGCGCTCCTTCGTCGTGGTAACATTATATCGTAATGCGATGCTTTTAGGTGTGCTAACCATGAAGGATCATGATCGACAAGCGAGGTGGAACCGTGGCGAGGAGATTGGTGACGAAGCACGACTACGAGACGCTCGCCGCCTTTCGCGGCGAACTGAGATGGTTTCTTCGCTTCAGCGAGGATGCTGCCCGCGCCGTCGGGCTGACGCCGCAGCAGCATCAGCTGCTCCTGACCATCATGGGAACACCTGGGCGCGACTACGCGACGATCAAGGAGATCGCGGAACACCTGCAGCTCCGCCACCATACGGTCGTCGGGCTGATTGATCGCATGGAAGGCCTGGGCCTGATCGCCCGCAGGCACTCCACCACCGATCACCGCGTCGTCGAGGTGACGCTGATGCCGCAGGGAGAGGACGTCCTGCGCACGCTGACGATCGCGCACAAGGAGGAACTTGTCCGGCTGACCGCCGTGTGGCGCCATCTGGCCGCGATCATCGACGGCACCCCACAGCAGGAAAGCTAACGGGCGCCCGCATAAGGTACGCCTCGACGGTTAGGCGCCCCGGCTCGTTCAACATCCCACGTACCACCATGGCTGTGGAGGTGCGGCATGCTGACCGCCTATGGCGCGCTCGTCGTGACCCTCATGATGATCTTCTACGGCCTCGAATCACGTTCGCGCTGGTTCACGTTCGCCTTTGGCGTCGCGTGCCTGGGTTCGTCCCTGTACGGATGGCTTGCGGGCACCTGGCCGTTCGGCGTGGTGGAGGCGGTCTGGGCGCTTGTCGCGCTTCGCAAGTGGTGGCTGCTGCGGCGGGCGCCATGACCTGACGCCGCCACGGACGGACGAGAGGGACCGCGGCCCGTTAGGGCGGCGGTCCCTCTCGCGTTTCGGCGGGTCTCCCGCCGCTCGACTCAGTAGCCGCGCTCGCGATCGACGACCCCCACAAGCGGCTCGCCATGCAGGTAGCGCCGCAGGTTCTCGGAGGCGAACGCCTGCACGAGCCGTGGCTCGCTCGGGCCCGAGCAGTGCGACGAAATGTAGCAGTTCGGCAGGTCCCAAAACGGGCTCTCAGGTGGCAACGGCTCGCGCTCGAACACGTCGAGCTGCGCCATGGCCGGCCTCCCGTGCCGCAAGGCGGCGATCAGGTCGCGCTCCACGATGGCGCTTCCGCGTCCCACGTTGACGAGGATCGATCCCTCCCGCATGCCGGAGAGCACCTCCGCGTCGACGATGCCGGTCGTCTCGGGCGTCGCCGGCAATACGAGAACCAGCGCATCGACCCCCGCCGCGAACTCGCGCATCGCGCTCGGCAGGAAGTGCCGGTCGCAGACGTCGCGGCCGCGATCGGTGCGGCTGAGGCCCCAGACCTCCATGCCGAAGGCGCGGCCAAGGCGCGCCACCTCCGCGCCGATCGATCCCAGTCCGGCCACGCCCAGCCGCTGCCCGCTTAGCGACGGGCCGATCACTCTCCGCCAGATGTGTTCGCGCTGCAGTTCGCGCATTTCGAAGATGCCGCGCCTGAGCGCCAGGAGATAGGCGAAGACGTGTTCGCTCATGACGGTCGAGAACGCCCCCACCACCCGCGTCAGGACGACGTCCTCGGG
>JAJZIE010000074.1 GCA_021810725.1 Bacillota bacterium
GGGCTACCTCTTCGCGCGTTTCACCCAGGTGGCGGCCCAGGAGGGCATCGGGCTGCTGCAGCGCCTGATGGCGGACGACAGCGGAGAGGTGTTCTGGCAGGCCGTCCAACGTGCGCGAGCGGCCGGGTAGGACCAGCCTCACCATTACTACCAATGCACCGTTAAGCGGTCCGATCGACGTAGAGCCCATGCCATATGGCCACCCCCGGTGGTCCTCAGCCCCGCGGTGCAGGTCTGAGGGGAAGTCAAATACTTGCGCCCATTGCGCGACCGAATGGTGATTGCGCGACTGGCGCGTTCGGCGCGTCAATGAGTATGCGGAGAAGGTAGCCTGCAGGATGGCGATCCGTCTCCGATAGTGGCCGCAGGGTGAGAGACCAAGCGGCGTGCGCTTCGGGCGGCAGACGCGACGATCGGGCCTTCGCTCGTGAAGCGGAGCGCAAGCTCCCCGCGAAGGCAGAAGCGATGGATGCGCCCTCAGTGCAGGCACAGTAGCGGCGGGGCGGTGGGATGGCGAGCGCCTTCCGGCCGGCCCGTATCTCAGCGGGGAAACGCGGCTGAGGACGCGCGAGGTCTTGGGCCCGGAAGGCTCCGACGTGGAGCACCACCGAGGGTTCCCTTCAGTGCGGCCTTGGAGCTTGGCGCGGCCGGTGAACCGCGCCAGTGGGAGGTCGAACACCGTGCCGACTGCACTAGGACCCATCCGGGTACTCACTGTCGCCGACTCGACCGTGCTGCGGTCAGGGTTGCGGGCCATGCTGGGCGCAGACCCGGAGGTCTCGATCGTCGCGGAGGCGTCGAACGTGGCCGAAGCCACCAACATGGCGCGCGACGTCAGACCGGACGTGGCTATCGTGGATGTGCGCGACCCCAGTCGCATCGATCTGCGCACCTGCCAGGAACTGCACGCGCAAGGATATGGCTGTCAGGTCATCATCCTGACCGCGCGCTCGGACGAGGAGGCCATCCTCGATCTGATCATGGATGGCGCAGCGGGCTACCTGTTCGAGGACGTCTCGCCCTCGGAACTGCACGAGGCCATCCACACGGTCCATGAAGGCGGATCGCCCGTCGATCCCCACATGACCGCCGTCATTGCGGGTCGGCTCAGGGCACGCTCGCTCGGCGACAAGAGCCCGTTCGCGCCGCTTTCGGTCGACGAGTTCGAAGTGCTGGAGCGCATCGTTCGTGGCGAGACGAACCGTCAGATCGGCAATGCCCTGCACCTGGACGACAAGGTGGTCAAACACCGCGTCTCCAACATCCTCAAGAAGATCAATGCGAAGAACCGGGTCGCCGCGGCGGCCTGGTGGGCACGGCATCATCAGAACGAAACGATCGAACGGGTCTGAGGGGGGGCGCCGAAAGCGGCGCCCCCCTTCCTCACCCGAGGATCACGTCGGCACGGGGGCTCCCCGGGATCCAGCGCAGGATCTGGTGATGGCCGGTATCCGCGATGAAGAGTTCCCCGCCGAGACTGGCGATGGCGGCGGGCTCCCGCAGGCCCCCGAGGACCGCGGAGCTCTCGGCGCGCGTGAGGTCGAGGCGCACGATCTGATCGTTGTAGGTGTCGGCCACGTAGAGGGCATCGCCGATGCAGGCGATGCCCTGCGGGTGTTGCAACAGGGTCTCGGCGAAGCCGCCCTGGCGGTCGCCGAAGTCGAAGAGACCCTTGCCGACGAGCGTCGCGACGCGCCCTGGCGCTTCGAGCGGCAGGCTGCGCACGGCGCTCGATTCCGCGTCCGCCACCAGGAGACGTCCTAGCCCCACGGCGAGCGCCATCGGCTGCGCCAGGCGGGCACGCGCGAGGTCCGCATCGTAGAGCGCCTCGTAGCCGCTGCCCGCGAACGGTGCCAAACTGCCTCGGGACAGGTCGAGGAGCCAGATCTGATGGCTTCCGGCCACCGCGATGAAGAGACGGTCGCCGTCGGCCGCAAGGCCCCAGGGCGATCGCAGGGTACCCGGGCCGAGCGGTGCCTCGCCGCCCTGCGCGGGACATAAGGCCGTGCCGACGCGCCCGCTGCGCAGATCCAGACGCCGCAGCGCGTGGTTGCCGCTGTCGGCGATCCAGAGCATGTCCCCGACCGGTGCGAGCCCGTGCGGATCCCAAAAACGCGCGTCCTCGGCCGTTCCGTCCGCGAGGCCCGGTGAGCCGTTGCCCCAGACGCCGGTCACGCCCGCGTCCTGTCGCCAGCGGAGAATGCGGTGGTGTCCGCTGTCCGCGATGTAAAGCGTCCCGTCTGGAGCCGCGCTGATTCCGCCCGGGTATGACAGCAGGCCCTTTGCCTCCCGTGGGGCCACGACCGGAACGGGATCGGGCGCATGGTCGCCCCTGGGCGTGGCGCCGGCGATCTCGCGTTCAACCCTCAGCCGCAACTCTGTGTATGGCCCCTCGCCCTCCTGGCGAGCGACGATCCGCCCCCTGCCGTCGATCAGGATCAGCGTCGGCCACGCCCGGACGCCGTAGCTGTCCCAGACGCGGTAGTCGCCGTCGTTGACGACGGGGTGCCGGATATCCTCGCGACGCATCGCGTCGAGGATCGCGGCGCTCTGCCGCTCGCGCGTGAACTTGCCGGCGTGGACGCCGATCACGGCGAGCGCCTCTCCGAACTCCGCCTCGGCCCGCCGCAACTGCGGCAGGATATGGTGGCAGTTGATTCAGCCGTAGGTCCAGAAGTCGAGGAGGACCACCTTGCCGCGCAGATCGGCGAGACGAACGGGCTGCCCGCCCGGCCAGTCGAGATCCTGGGGGAAGTCGGGCGCGCGCACCGGCGAAGGGTAGTCGATCATCATTCGCGCAGCCTCCCGTCCTCGGTTGTCCCAAGTTTCCCACAATGCCGCCCCTGGCGCGATTCGGTCCCCTCACCTGCGCAGGCCCGGGGGCGGTGCAGGCCACCCGGCCGGTCAAGGTGCGTGCCCGGCAGGGGGACGGGCATCCCGCGGCGCTTTCGACAGCGCCGCGACGGCACGCGCCGGGGAGCCTTTGGCGTGCTCGGCGGCCGGCGCGGCGGGGCGCTGGGGACGAGCGGCTGCGATGCTATATAATGCGAGAGTGATCGCACAAAGAGGTGCCGTCCATTGACCTCGCCCTTTCTCCGTGCCTGCAGGCGGCAGGACGTGGAGCGCACGCCGGTCTGGTTCATGCGGCAGGCGGGACGCTATCAGCCGCAATACCGCCGCTTGCGCGAGCGACTGCGCCTGCTCGAGATCTGTGAGAGGCCCGACGTCTGTACCGAAGTCACCCTGCTGCCCGTCCAGGAGCTCGGGGTGGACGCAGCGATTCTCTTCTCGGACATCACGGTGCCGTTGCGCGCCGTGGGCATCGGGCTCGACATCGTCGAAGGTGTCGGCCCTGTCGTCTCGGAGCCGCTGCGGACCGCGGACGATCTCGGCCGGGTGCGCACGCTCGTGCCCGATGAGGACGAGCCCTACGTGGCCGAGGCGGTGCGCCAGATCGTCGCGGAACTCCGTGGCGTTCCCCTGATCGGCTTCGCCGGCGGTCCGTTCACGCTGGCGAGCTACCTCGTCGAAGGCGGGCCATCGCGCAGCTACCGGCGGCTCAAGGGACTGATGTGGCAGGACCCGAAGCTGTTCGGGGCTCTCCTTGAGCGCCTTGCGGACATGACGGAACGGCATCTTGCGGCGCAGGCCAACGCGGGCGCCGGGGCGCTGCAGATCTTCGACAGCTGGATCGGCTGCCTGTCGCCGGGCGACTACCGCCGCCACGTGCTGCCTGTCATGCAGCGGCTGTTCCGACGCCTTGGCGATCTCAAGGTGCCCACGATTTACTTCGGCGTCGAAACGGCCGGCCTGCTCGACGCGATGGCCGAGTCCGGCGCGGACGTGATCGGCGTCGACTGGCGTGTCGACATCCGAGCCGCCGCGGACCGTATCGGACCCGAGCTCGCCATCCAGGGCAACCTAGATCCGGCGCTTCTCTTGGCGCCGGAGGACGAGATTGCACAGGCTGCCAAGGCGATCGTGCGGGCGATGGACGGCCGCCGGGGACACATCTTCAACCTCGGACACGGCGTCCTGCCCGAGACACCGCCGGATGCCCTGCGCAGGCTCGTCGAGATCGTGCGGCAGGAGTCGCTGCACGCCTAAGGAGGTCCTGCCCGATGGCCGCGAGGAAGCAGGGTGTGCTGGTGATGGACTACGGCACGCCAAGGACGCTCGACGAGGTTCCCGCCTACTACACACACATCCGGCACGGCCATGCGCCGAGCCGGGAGCAGCTCGACGAACTTGTCGGGCGCTACCAGGCGATCGGTGGCCGGTCGCCCCTCGGCGACATCAGCACGAGGCAGGCCGAGGGCATCGGCCGCGCGCTCAACGGCGGAGTCGAGGGACCGATCAGGGTCTACCTCGGCCACAAGCACGTGACTCCCTTCATCGAGGACGCCGTGGCCCGCATGCGGGACGAGGGCGTCGAAGAGGCAGTGGCCCTTGTGCTTGCGCCGCACTACTCGCGCATGTCGGTCGGGGACTACTTCGCGCGCGTGCGCGAACGTCTCGGGGAAGGCGGTCCCGACGTGCGGTTCGTCGAGAGTTGGTACGAGGAGCCCGATTTCGTCCGCTTCGTGGCGGACCGCGTCAAGCGGGCCATGGCGTCCTTCCCGGCGGAGCAGAGGGATGACGTGCGCGTCGTCTTCTCGGCGCACAGCCTGCCCGTCAAGGCTCTGGAGGGCGATCCCTACCCGGAACAGCTTCACCATTCCGGCGACCTGATCGCCAAGGAGGCGGGGCTGCGACACTGGCTCTTCGCTTGGCAGAGCGCGGGCCGCACCGACGCGGAGTGGATCGGCCCCGACGTCCGCGACGTGATCAAGGAGTTGCGGCGGGAGGGACACGAGAACATCCTGGTCTGCCCGGTCGGTTTCGTCGCCGACCACCTGGAGGTGCTCTACGACTTGGACATCGAGGCGCAGGACCTGGCGCGCGACCTGGATGTGCGCCTGCAGCGGACGGAGTCTCCGAACGATGATGAGCGGTTCACCGCCATGCTCGCGGATGTCGTGCGCAGGCGGTTCGGCGAGCCGTCGTGAGTCGGGTGGCGGTCGTCGGCGGAGGCCTGGCCGGCCTGGCCGCCGCCTACCGGCTTCAAGGCCTGGGCCTCGAGCCGGTGGTGCTCGAGGCCGGTTCCGCGTTCGGTGGCAAGGTGCAGACCGAGTGTACGGACGGGCTCGTGCTCGAGGAGGGACCGGACTCCTTCCTCGTGCGCAAGCCCGAGGTGGTCCAGCTGGTGCGTGAACTCGGCCTAGAAGCTGAACTCGTGCCTCTGAAGCCAAGCGGATCGGGCAGCGCGATCTACGCCCGCGGGCGGTTGCACCCGATCCCGCCGGGCCTGATGCTGGGTCTGCCGACCGAGGTCTGGCCGATCGTCCGCTCAGGTCTGCTCTCACCGACCGGCAAGCTGCGTGCGGCCGGCGACTTCTTTTTGCCGCGCGACCAGGGCGAGGGCGACCAGCCGCTCGGCCAGCTGGTGGCGCGGCGACTGGGCGGCGAGGTTCTCGATCGCCTGGTGGCGCCGCTGCTGACAGGCATCTACGCGGGAGATCCCTGGTCCATGAGCACGCAGGCGACCTTCCCGCAGTTGCTCGACCTGGTCCGCACCGACGGAAGCCTTGTGCTGGGCGCGCGCCGCCTGCGGCGCAAGGCGCCGAAGCCGTCGGGTCCGCCGGGTCCCATGTTCATGACGATGCGCCTCGGCCTCGCGCAGATCGTCGACGCCCTGGTCGCGGCGTTGCCCCAAGAGTGCCTCAGGACCGCGAGTCCCGTGACGGACCTCGCGCTGACCCGTGCGGGCTACCGTCTGACGCTCGGCGACGGCGAGGAGATCGACGCCGAGGGCGTGATCCTGACCCTGCCCGCGCCTGCGGCGGGCCACCTGCTGCGCGACCTGGCGCCTCAGGTCGCGGCCAACCTGTTCGCCGTGCCCTACGCCTCGCTGGCCGTGACCCAGATGGCCTACCGGCAGGGCGACGTGCCGGAGCTCAAGGGATCCGGGTTCCTTGTCGACCGCGCCGCGGGACTGAGCATCACCGCCTGCACGTATGTCGTGAACAAGTGGCCGCACGAGAGCACCGGCAGCGTGCTCCTGCGCTGCTACCTCGGCCGGGCCGGCGACGACCCCCTGGGCACCGACGATGAGGGCATCCTGGCCGCGGTGCGGGCCGACCTGGCGACGGTGCTCGGCATCCGCGGCGAGCCCTGGCTGCAGCGGGTCTATCGCTGGCCCGCGGGCATGCCGCAGTATACGGTCGGGCACGTCGCGCGTACGGAGGAGACGTTTGGTCTCTTGAAGGAACTGCCGGGCCTGGCCTTGGCCGGCGCCGCCTATCGGGGCGTGGGCATGCCTGATGTGGTGCGCCAGGCGAACCAGGCGGCGGAGGCGGTCGCCAGCGCGCTCGCGCAGACAGACGCGGAGGAGGAGTCGCCACGGACGACGTGATCGAGGAGGTTCGCTCTGCCCTCAAGGAACGCATACCCGATCTCCCGCCTGCCAGGAGCCGGCCCGCTTTGGCGCCGGCGAGCCGGCGCGAGCTCGCCGCACTGATCGATCATACCCTGCTGCGCCCGGACGCCACCTGGTCCGAGACGCGGGACGCCTGCCGTCTCGCGGCGGCCGAACATTGCGCCGCCGTCTGCCTTTCGCCGCGCTACGTGGCGCAGGCGGCGGAAGAGCTCCAGCTGAGTGGCGTCAAGGTCTGCACGGTGGTCGGGTTTCCACACGGCACGGATGCGGCGGCCGTGAAGGCGTTCGCCGCGGCGCAGGCCGTGGCCCAGGGCGCGGACGAGATCGACATGGTCGTTTCGCTTGGCGCCGTGCGGGCCGAGGATGACGAGGCGGTCGCCGCGGAAATCCGCTTTGTGCGTGCCGCCGTGCCGAACCGGACGCTCAAGGTCATCCTCGAGACCGGTGTTCTCAGCCCGCGCGAGATCGTGCGGGCGGCGCTTATCGCCGTGGCGTCGGGTGCCGACTTCGTCAAGACCTCGACGGGCTTCCAGGGTGGCGGCGCGACGCCCGAAGCGGTGGCCCTGCTGCGGCGGACGGTGGGCGACCACGCGGGCATCAAGGCCTCTGGTGGCATCCGCACCCTCGAGGAGGCCAAGGCGATGCTTGCGGCGGGCGCCACCAGGCTCGGCATGAGCCGCACTGCCGAAGTGCTCGCGGCCTGGGGTGAATCGCAATGAAGTTTCAGGCCCTTCCGTTCGTGGAACGCAAGCGCGACGGTGAGGCGCTCGCGCCCGGCGAGATCGCGGGTCTCGTCGCGGCCTACGTGGGCGGCGACGTCCCGGACTACCAGATGGCCGCGTTCCTGATGGCGGTGACCATCCGCGGCATGAGCTTCGACGAGACGGTGGCTCTGACAGGGGCCATGCTGAGCTCCGGACGGACCGTCGAGGTCTCGGCGCGGCGGCCGCTGGTCGACAAGCATTCCACCGGCGGCGTCGGCGACAAGACGAGCCTCGTGGCGGTGCCGCTGCTGGCGGCCCTCGGCTTCTGCGTGCCGAAGCTCTCGGGCCGCGGCCTGGGCCACACGGGTGGCACGCTCGACAAACTGGAATCCATTCCGGGACTGCGCACCTCCCTCGACCCGGCGGAGTTCGCGACGCTCGTGAGCCGTTACGGATTGGCGATCGCGGCCCAGAGCGAGGACATCGTCCCCGCCGACCGCCTGCTCTACGCCCTGCGCGATGTCACGGGCACCGTGCCGTCGCTGCCGCTGATCGCCTCGTCGATCATGTCGAAGAAGCTGGCGGTCTCCTCCCGGCTGATTCTCCTGGACGTCAAGGTGGGGGACGGCGCCTTTTTCCCGGACGAGGCGACGGCCGCGGCGTTCGCGCAGCTTGCGATCGCCATCGGCAGGAGTTTCGGCCGCGACACGCGCGCGCTCCTGACGCGGATGGACGCGCCGCTCGGCCTGGCCGTGGGCAACGCGCTCGAGGTGCGTGAGGCGGTGGCCTGCCTGCAGGGCCGGGGACCCGACGACCTGCGCGACGTTGCGGTGACGCTGGCGGCGGAGGCCTTGCACGCAGTCTACGGCCTCGGTCGCGACGACGCCGGCCGGCGCGCGCGGCAGGCCCTCGAGAGCGGCGAAGCGTACCAGATCTTCCGGCGCTGGATCCCGTCGCAGGGTGGCGACGTCACGTTCCTCGACGAGCCCGACCGCTGGCCCAAGGCGGCCGCGACAGGGGTGTGGAGGGCCGCGGGGGACGGCTACGTCCACCGGATCGGCGCTCGGGCGGTCGGCGAAGCGGCGCGGCTCGCGGGAGCGGGACGTCTGCGCAAGGAGGACGGAGTCGATGCCGCAGCGGGCGTCGAGATTCTCGCGCCGCTCGGCAGCGCTGTCCGGGCGGGTCGAGAGGTCCTGCGCGTGCATGCGTCGGGCGGGGAGCAGCTCGCCGCAGCCCTCGAGCGGCTCGAGCAGGCGGTGGAGATCGCACAGGAGCCACCCCTGGTTGAGAACGCGGTGGTCTGCGCCTTCGACAAGAATGGCCGCCGGGAGGAATGGTGATGGACGAGACGCCGCCGCAGGATCTCCTGCACGCTGCGCGAGAGGCGCAGGCGAAGGCCTACGTGCCGTATTCGCACTTTCCGGTCGGCGCGGCGCTGCGCCTCGCGGACGGCCGCATCGTCCAGGGCTGCAACGTGGAGAACGCGTCCTACGGCCTCAGCATGTGCGCGGAGCGCAATGCGGCCTTCGCCGCGGTGGCTGCGGGCGCCACATCCTTTCGCGAGGTGCTCGTGGTGGGTGAGACGGCGGGGCCGATCGCGCCGTGCGGCGCCTGCCGGCAGGTGCTGCTCGAATTTACCGACCCGGCGGCGCCGGTCTGGCTCGTGGGGCGCGACGGCACGCGGCGCACGAGCCTCGCGGAACTGCTGCCCCACGCCTTTTCGCCGCGGGATCTCGATTCCGGCGAGTGATACGCAGCCAGGGAGGGCGGTCGCATAAGCGGCCGCCCTCCCTGGCCTTGTTGGACCTAGTGCCCGTGCTTCATGGCCGCCGGACCGACCTCCCCTTTGGCGAAGTCCTGCGCGAGCTTCGCGATGTCGGGCAGGCCAAGGCCGCTGCCAGGATTGTAGACGGCTCCCGGCGTGCCGGTGTAGTAGAGGTTGTCGTTCGACGTGCCTTGCGCGTCGAGCGGCGTGAACGGTGACCCGGGCTGCTTGGCGAACGCGTAGATCTGCGCGTTCCACAGACCAACCCGCGTGCCGGCGTACTGGTCGACCAGGGCGGTCAGACCGGCGAGCTGCGGCGCGACGAAGCTGGTGCCGCCGTACTGCACCCAGTCCGAGCCGTAGGCGGGTTCGAAAAGCGTCGTGTAGACGCCGTAGCCCGTCTGCGGGTCCGCGTTCATCGCGAGATCCGGGGTCGCCCGTCCTTGGCCCGTGCCCTGGATGACGGACGGGGAGGGGTTGAACGCCCAGTTCGTGTTCTGGTCGATCGGCGTCAGATACGGGACGGCCGAGAACCTGCGGTAACCCGGAACGTTCTGCTGGTACCAGGGCGTCGGGAAGACGGTGGAGTAGCCGCCACCGCTGCCGCCGAACGCCGCGTAGGCCCACTGCACTTCGCTCGGGGCACCGAACGCCTGCCAGAGAGGCCAGAGGTAGTCCCAGCCCCAGGTGCGCTCCTGGGGAATCGTGACGACCGCTCCGGGGCCGTAGTTCTGTGTGCCGGCGAGGGTCGTGCCGCCGGCGGCGGTGACGTAAGGCGAGTCTGCCGGGTTGTCGATCGAGAGGTCGGTCGTGCCGAGGTCGCGGGCGGCGTCGTAGGCGCCGGCGTCACCCGAGGCGGCG
>JAJZIE010000075.1 GCA_021810725.1 Bacillota bacterium
CGAGGTCCGCACCCTCTCGGACCGCACGAAGTCCGCCGTCGCCGAGATCGACGGCCTGGTCGCGGACATCATCCGCTCGGCGCAGGAGACCCGCGACGCGGCGGAGGAGAGCGCCACCCATGTCCAGCGCCTGGTCGCGACCGGCAGCGCGGTGCAGGGAGCCTTCACCCGCATGGAAGGCGCGATCAACGCGGCGAGCGACCAGCTCCGCCCTGTCCTGTCCCTGGCGCATGGCGTCGACGAGTTGAGCGCCTCGATCGCCCGGACGATGGCGGACATCTCGGCGATCACGGAGGAGACGAGCGCGGCGGCGGAGGAGATGTCGGCCTCGGCCGGATCGGTGGACGGCATCATCTCGGAAGTGGCGGCGGGATCCGAGGAGACGGCCCAGCGGGCGCAGCAGATCCTCACGTCGCAGGACGCCCTCGGCGACGCGATCGCGAAGGTCCACGACACCGCGAGGTCGCTGAGCATGGCCGGACAGGCCATGCAGCAGGCCCTCGCGAGGTTCAAGATGGCCTAAGGCCAAAGCGAGACTGGCGGCGGCGCTCAGCGCCGCCGCCTTGCTGTCGGCAAGCGAGACTCAGCCCATCACGAGACGCGCCATGACCAGGATGATCGCCACCTGCAGGATACCTGGCAGGCCCGCGAGCCGCATGTTCTGGCGGTTGAGGCCGTCGATGCGCCCGGTGCCCGGCGCCGTTTCCCGGAGCTCGCGCGAGATGCGCAGGTTGTTCGGCAGGATGACGCCGAGCCCCTGGACGGCGAGCACGCCGGTGAGCACGAGGGCGGCGATGACCCAGTCCCGGTCCGGACCAGAGAGCAGGTCGGCGCTGTGGCGCCGGCCTCAATCGACATAACGAAACGCTCCCCCCGGAGGTGCCCTGCGCACGCTGGCGGGATATCCTGCCAGACAAGCTTCCTGGTGCGATACCGTGCCGCCGGGCGTGGCAAGCTAGCCGCAGCCGTCACGAGAGGAGGGTTCACAGGTGAAGCAGACGATGCTGCTGCTGGTGAAGTTCCTGGCCGTCTGGCTGGTGCTCGCCGTGATGTTCGGCATCTTCGGGCTCGTCTTCCAGCCGGTCTGGCTCTACGCCGCGATCGTCACGGTCGTCGCCTATCTGATCGGGGATCTCGTCATCCTGCGCATGTACGGCAACTTCGTCGCAGCGGTCGCGGACGTCTTCCTGTCCGCCTTGACGCTCTGGGGCGTCATGGCGCTCTTCAATCCGGCCCGCGCGCAGGTTCCCACCATCGCGCTCGGACAGGCGCTCGCGATCGGCTTCGTGATCGGTGTCATCGAGCTCTTCTACCACATGTTCGTCGAGTCCCAACTGCATTTCCACCACCATCGCGACGAGCCGGCGCACTGAGCTTCGGCCCGAACTGCAGCAGCGGACGCCTCTTGAGGAAAGATCAGTGCCGCGCTATGGTTTGCATAGCGATGGATCCACGGGGAGGCGCCCAGATGGCTCACGAGATCCGGGGCATCCATCACGTTTCGGCCTTGACGGCCGACGCCGGAAGCAACATGGCCTTCTATACGCGCAGCCTCGGCATGCGTCTCGTCAAGCGTACCGTCAACCAGGACGACCCGTCCTGCTACCATCTCTTCTACGCGGACCGCAAGGGAAGTCCCGGCACCGACCTGACCTTCTTCGAGATCCCCCGGCTCGCCCGGGAGCAGCCGGGCACCGGCAGCATCTCCGCCCTCGGGCTACGCGTGGCGGACGAAGCGTCCCTCGGCTTCTGGTTCGAGCGCCTGCGCGCGCTCGGCGTCGCCGTGACGGAGCCACGCACACTCGGCTCCTGGCCGGTGCTGCCCTTCACGGACTTCGAGGGGCAGCGCCTGATGCTCGTCGCCGATGGCGGTGATCCGGGCGGTGTGCCGTGGCCGGGTGGCGGCGTGCCCGTCGAGCACGGCATCCGGGGCCTCGGACCGGTTTGCCTGACCGTGCGGCATCTTGGCCACAGCGCGCGGGTCCTCAGAGACGTCCTCGGCTTTCGCCAGGTCGGCGCGTATCCTTCGGAGCTGTCCGGCCAGCCGGATGTCGCCGTGTTCGCCGTCGCCGATGGCGGCTGCGGGGCCGAGATCCACGTCGCCGAGCGCGGTGACCTGCCGCCCGAGCGGCTCGGGCGCGGCGGGGTGCACCACGTCGCGCTCCGCGTCGCCGACGACGAAGCGCAGCGCCTCTGGCTCGAGCGCCTCGAGGCGGCGCACCTCAGGACGTCGGGCATCGTCGATCGCCACTACTTCCGCTCGATCTACTTCCGCGACCCGAGCGGCATCCTGTTCGAGCTCGCGACGGACGGGCCGGGCTTCGCCGTCGACGAGCCCGAGGAGCGGCTTGGCGAGCGGCTTGCTCTGCCCCCGTTTCTCGAGGGGCGCCGCGCCGAGATCGAGGCGCATCTCCATGCGATCGAGATGCCCGTCTCCTGAAGGTGGGTGCGCGCCCTGAGGACATCATCGCCGAACGCATCCGGTTGTCCAAAATAATTTAGACGACGACAACGGTTCGACATGGCTCGACGGGACGCGAGAGTAGCCTGGGGACAGACTCCGCCGTCGCCGAGATCCGACGGCATCCTACCGCATGAGAGGCCTTTCGCGTGGACTTCACCCTCCTCATGTTCCTCTGGGGCTTCGCCATGTCCTGGCTTGGCGTCTGGGCGGCGTTCGACGTCCGACGCACAGGCAGCGACCCTGTCCATACGTCGGAAGGTCTGATCCTGCCCGCGGCGGTGGCGCTCGCGGCGGGCCTCTGGGCCAGCCACGTCGTCTTCACCCTGGCCGCGGGCGACCCGCTCAACGAGGGCGTCGGCCTGGAGTCACTGCTGGTCGAAGCCATCGTCGGCGTCCTGGCGACCTGGTTCACCCTGGCCGCGCTGCGCCGCGAGGGCGTCTGGACGACGCCGCTCGCGGCGCTCGCCATCGGCGCGGCCATCGCGGTGCCGCGCTCCGTCGGGGACATGGACGCGAGTTCCGTGGTCATCCGGTTCGTCGTCGAGACGTTCCTCTCCGGCTTCATCATCTGGTTCGGCCTGCAGGCGGCGGCGCGCATCGCCGATGCCGACCCGAACCCGGGCAACGGGCGCCGGGCCCTGGCGGCGGTGACGCTGGGGACGGCGCTCGGCCTTGCCGAGCTGACGCGGGTGTTCGGCCTGCCAGGCGATCGCGCGCTCGGCTTCAGTCCGATCAGCCTTTTGCCCAACGTGCGCGAGGACATGCTGGTCGCGGCGCTGCTGGTGGCCGCGCTGCTCTTCGTGGTCGACTTCGAGGTCTGGGACCATCAGCGCCGGCACTGGCAGAGCTTCAGGATTCTTGTCGAGGATTCGCTCGATCTCGTCATGGTGCTGCGTCCGCAGGGTTTCATCGGCTACACGAGCCCGTCCGCCGAGAAGCTCCTGGGCTATCCCTCGAAGCAGCTCTGGCAGACGCCGATCACGGACTACGTCCACCCCGAGGACAGGGCGACGTTCGCGTCCGTCACCGATGGCGACGGCGGCGGTCGTCGCGTCGCCGTGCGCTTGCGCCACGCCGGGCAGCACTGGCGGGCTTTCGAGGGCACGGCCGCGGGGCGGGGACGCGGGGAACTTGTTCTGCACCTCGTCGACGTCACGGAACGCCTCGCCGCGGAGCGGACCAAGCGCGAGCTGGCGCGCCGCGACGAGGTCATCCTCCGCTCGCTTGGCGAGGGCATTCTCGGCCTGGACGCGCAAGGGCGGGTCGTGTTCGCGAACGACGCGGGTCTCGCCATGCTCGGCATGGCGCAGGCGGAGGTCGTGGGCGACCTCTTGTCCTCCGTATTGCGGCGCGCCGCCCGGGAGGAGAGCTTCAGCCTCAGGGTGACCGCGGCCGTGCGCGCGTCGCTGCAGGGCGGCGAGACGCAACGCGGACGCGACGCGACGCTCGTGCGCCAGGACGGCGGCGAGCTGACGCTCGATTTCACCGTGGCGCCGATGCAGGTCGAGGAGGGCGCCGCGGGCGCCGTCGCGCTGTTCGTCGACGTCACGCAGCGCATCGTCGAGGAAGAGGGCAGGCGGCGCCAGGAGCAGAGATTCCTCGGCGCCCTCGACCTCCTGAGCGACGCCGTGGTCGTGGAGGACAGCGACGGCACCATCGTCTACGCGAACCGCACGGCGCGCGAGGTCTTGGGCCTCGAGCCGGGAGACCGCGAGGGCGAGGGCGACATGGTCTACGGCAAGCTGCGCCTCTACACCTGGGACGGGGCTCCCATCGCGGTGGGCCAGGGCCTGATCGCCGAGGCGAGACGCCTGCATCAGGCCGTGGGTGGCGTGCAGCGCCTGATCCGGACACCGCACGGCCGCGTCATCTACTGCCTCGTCGAAGCCGTGCCGTGGCTCGAGAGCGACCCGCCCGGGATGCTTCTGGCGCTCCGCGATGTCAGCGACATCCGGCGCGCGCAGGAGGAGATCCTCAAGGTGCGGCGGATCGAGGCGCTCGGCGTCTTTGCGGGCGGTATCGCCCACGACTTCAACAACATCCTCACCGTTGTGCTGGGCAACCTCTCCCTGGCGCGGTCGGAGATGGCCACGGGCGCCGAGAGCGACGGCCTGCTCGAAGGCGCCGAGCGCGCCTGCCAGCAGGCGGCGGGCCTGACGCGCCAGCTCCTGACGTTCTCGCGCGGCGGTGCGCCGGTGACCCGCAGCGTGGCGCTCGCCGAGCTCCTCGAGGAAGCCTCGGCCAACGTCCTGCACGGTTCGCGGGTGCGCATGGAGTTCGCACTGCCGGACGACCTCTGGTCCATCGAGGCGGACGCCGGGCAGATCTACCAGGTCATCAGCAATATCGTCCTGAACGCCGCGCAGGCCATGCCAGGCGGCGGAACGATCGAGGTGCGGGCCGAGAACGTCCACCTCGCCGAGGACCAGATGCCACCCCTGCAGGGCGGCGCCTACGTGCGCCTTTCCGTCTCCGACCACGGCACCGGCATCGCGGCGGCCGACCTCGAGCACATCTTCGAACCGTACTTCACCACGAAGCCCGAGGGGCACGGCCTCGGTCTCGCCACCTGCTGGTCCATCGTGCGACGACACGGCGGCCACATCCATGCGCAGTCCAGGGTGGGGGAGGGGACCCTCTTCCACGTCTACCTGCCGAGCGCGCAGCGAACGCCCGACGTTGCGAGGACGTGCGTCCCGGGCCCGGGTCGCGCCTGTCGGGTTCTGCTGCTGGACGACGAGCGGGAGATCCTGAGCGTCTCGGGCGAGATGCTGAGGCGGCTGGGACATTCGGTCACGCTGGCGCGCGACGGCGCGGAGGCGGTGGCCGCCTGCCGCGAGGCGATCGCCGCCGACAGGCCGTTCGACGTGGCCATCCTGGACCTGACCATTCCCGGCGGCATGGGCGGGCGCGAGGCGGGCGCCAGGATGCGCGAGATCGACCGGCGGGTCCGCCTGATCGCCTCGAGCGGCTACTCGAACGACGCCGTCATGGGCGACTTCCGCGCCTTCGGCTTCCAGGGCGTCCTGCCCAAGCCCTACCGCAAGGACGAACTGCAGAGGGCGGTCGAACACGCCTTGCTCGAGAACGAGCGGGAGCGCGCGCAGGAGGCCGGCAACTGAATAGCGGCGTCTCCCGCCTCCCGGGGAACTCTTGGTCGCTGTGTCACGGGCACCCCTGTCGACATAAGAAGGAGGTGCAGGGGTAACCCTGACATCCTCCCGGGGGAAGGTGGGAAGGTGGGTGTCACCACCGGCCCCATCTACGAGGTCGGGGCCCAGTACGTGGAGCAGCTCAACTATTCGAACCCGCTGGGCCGTCCGGTGCAGCCGGTCTGGTACGTCAACGAGCGCTACTTCGCCATCGACACTGACTATCAGGTGGTCTGGACCCATACCCCCGCCGTGTCCACCAAGGAGTACCTTTTCTACTACGGCACTCCCGCGGCCCCGGGACCCCAGGTGGCGGGCCAGTTCCCGGTGTACAACCGCATTCCCGGCAGCTACTACTACTTCATGACGGTGGAAGTGGTGCAGGTCTTCGTGCCCCAGGGGTACCAGCCGAACAGCCTGCGCTCCGAGACGGCGGTGCTCAAGACAGATTACCCCATCGTCGAGACCGGCACGTACTTCGTGCGTCCTGTGCTCTAGGGCAAAAGGAGGTAAGAGCTTGTCGGACGACGCCCTGACCTGCAAGACCGTCACCCTGACGCACCCCTACACCAGGAGCGACAACGTCAAGGCGATCCAGATTGCGCTCAAGGGGAACGGCTACGACTTCGGTCCGATCGACGGCATCTACGGCCCTCTCACCGCGGGCGCCGTGGAGATGTTCAAGCGCTACAAGGGCGTAACGCCCGTCAATCCCGTCGTGGACCTGGCGATGTACTACTTCCTCGGCGTGCGCTGCGTGTCGACGGTGCAGCTGACGGAGCAGCTCGACTACAACAACCCGCTGCGGCAGGTTGTGGAGACCGCCTGGTACAACAACCGCAAGTACTGGGCCTTCGGCCCCAACGTGCCTTTGCCCGTCGACACGGCGCAGACCAAGATCGCCCAGGAGTACATGATCGCCTATTCGGTGAGCCCGCACGGCGAACCCGATCTCGTGCCGCTGCAGCTCAACATCTACGACTCCATCCCCGGCATGCCCCAGTACAGCCCGATCTGGCACCTGAACTACGTGATCGTGCCGAGAGGCTATGTTCCGAACACGATCCGTTCGGCGGAGCAGGCGGTCACGTCCGGGTACCAGATCATCTCCAGCGACCGGTACGTCAATTGACCCATCCTCTGAGGCCGGCGGCGCCGGCCTGGAACCTCCGGCCCGCTCTCCACGGAGAGCGGGCCGCGGCATTGCCCGGCAGGAGGGCGCTCAAGGAGCCGGCGCTTCTCTAAGGCCCTGGGTGGTCGCGATTGAACGCAAGGAACCGTTCCTCGTCCCGCAGCATCGTCGCGACAATGGCCCGCATCGGCTCGAGGGCCCAGACGCCCGAGAGGATGGCGCGGTCCGGGATGACGTTCTCGAACACGAGCACAGGGCGCTGGTCGACGCCGAAGGTCGCCATCTCCGCGTTGCCCTGGTGGAAGGCGGCGATGACGGCTTCGTCGTCCATCGCCCCTTCGAGCTCGTAGGGGTCGAGGCCCGCCGCCTGGGCCGCGACGATCGCGGCTTCCTGACGCCGCCCGACCGGCCGCCCCTGTTCCATCGCCGCCCGCATCAGGGCGGCCGGAACCTCGAGACCGGTGCGTCCGAGATGCGCCGCGGCGAGGGCCGCGAGGTTGGCCTCGCGGGTGCCCGTAAGCGGTCCCTCGAGCCAGGTGGGATCCAGCCGCTCGCCGGTGATCTCCTCGGCGCGCGCGTAGAACCGGGCGTTCTCCTTGGAGCCATAGCCGAGCGGCCTGTCGCCGCGGATCGGGGCGGGCTTCCAGGTCACCTCGAGCCGAGATCCGAACTCGGCCTCGAGCCGCTCGACGGAGCGCATGGCGTAGAAGCACCAGAGCGACAGCACGTCGAGGAAGAAGGTCAGCTTCATGGCTCGAGCCTATAGGAGCCGAACGGCAGAGGCAAGCGGCGGGGCGCCGGCGGTCAATCCCGTTCCGTCCCGGCCCGCCCGGCCCCGCTGGGCACGATGGCGTCGCGCTCGCGCCTGAGGAAGTTCGCGACCTCCTGGATGGTGCTCATGAGCGGTGACGGGAAGACGACGGTCGAGTTCTTGTCGACGGCGATCTCCGCGAGCGTCTGCAGGGTCCGCAGCTGCAGGCTCACGGGATGCGACTCCATGATGTCGGCGGCACGGCTCAAGGCGTCGACCGCCAGCAGCTCCCCCTCGGCGGCGATGATCTTGGCCCGCTTCTCGCGCTCGGCCTCCGCCTGGCGGGCCATCGCGCGCTTCATGGCGTCCGGCAGCTGGATGTCCTTGAGTTCCACGAGCGTCACGGCGACGCCCCAGTCCCGGGTCAGGGGATCGAGGATGTCCGCGATCTGGGCGTTGATCCTTTCCGTTTCGGCAAGGATGTCGTCCAGCATGTGCTGGCCGACCACCTTGCGCAGCGTGGTCTGGGCGATCTGGTTGATGGCGGCGTCGACGTCCTCGATCGCCACCACGGACTTGACGGCGTCCGTCACGCGGTAGTAGGCCACGGCCGAGATGTCGACGCTGACGTTGTCCTTCGTGATGATGCCCTGCGACTGGATCGGCATCGTGCGGATGCGCAGGGAGACGCGCCGCAGCACGTCGACGAACGGGACGATCAGGGTGAAGCCGGGTTCGCGCACGGCGACGACGCGGCCCAGGCGAAACAGGACGCCTTTCTGGTACTGCTGGACGATGCGGGCGGAAAGCACGAGCAGCAGGACGACGATCACGACGAGGACGTAGAGAGCCTCCATGCCACGGTCCCTCCTCGCGCGGACCTCACGGTGACGCCGGGGCCCGCAGTTCCGGTGTAGCACCTTCGCTGCTCCGTGGGGAGGCCCGACGCAGGGGGGCCGAATGGCGATCGCGAAGTTTCGACACGACGCCGGGCTGACGAAAGGACGGATATCGCTTGGCCACCTTCGTGCTCTGCCACGACGCGTGGGAAGGCGGCTGGGCGTGGCAGGAGACCGCCGTCGCGCTGCAGGCGGCGGGTCACGAGGTCTACCGGCCCACCCTGACCGGACTCGGCGAGCGGCGCCATCTCGGCCACCGCGGAGTCGATCTCGCGCTGCATCGCCAGGACGTGCTGCAGGTCCTTGTCTACGAGGATCTGCAGGACGTGGTGCTGGTCGGGCACGGCTACGGCGCCATGGTGGCGACGGGCGTCGCCGACGACGCGCCGGAGCGCCTGAGGCTCCTAGTGCTGCTGGACCCCTACCTGCCCCGGAATGGGCAGTCGTTCCTGGACCTCTTCCGGGAAACCTTGATCCCGGAACAGCTGGTCGGCGAGGCGAAGGCCTACGGCGAGGGCTGGCGGATCACACCGCCGCTGCCGCCAGAGGACGTGCGTGTCGCGGAGCAGCCGCTCGCCACCCTGATGCAGCCCCTGCTGCTGCGCCACCCGCCCCGCGTGCCGCGCCGCGTCGTCGCCTGCTCCTTGCGGGGCACGACACCGTTCTACCGCCCGATCGCCGAGGCCGTGGCGGCCCTTGCGGGCGAAGGCGTGCCGCTGCGTGAGCTCGCCTGCGGCCACCGCGCGCCAGCCGAGGCGCCGCGGGAACTCGGGCAGGTGCTCCTCGAGATGCTGGCGGAGGCAGGCGAAGGAGCGAAGATCGACGCCCTGGAGAAGGAGGAGTGACATGAAGGCGATCGTCGTACGCGAGTTCGGTGGTGCCGAGGTGCTGCGGGTCGAGGAGCTGCCGCTGCCGACGCCTGGCCCCGGCCAGGTCCTGGTGCGGCTGCACGCCGCCGGCGTGAACCCTGTGGAGACCTACATCCGCTCCGGCGCCTACGATCCGCTGCCGAACCTGCCGTACACGCCCGGTGGCGACGGCGCTGGCGTCGTGGCGGCTGTCGGCGCGGGCATCGTCGGGCTTCAGGAGGGACAGCGGGTCTACGTCGCGGGCTGCCCCAGCTACGCGGAATACGCGCTCTGTCCCGGCGGCGGCGTCCATCCCTTGCCGGATGGCGTCAGCTTCGCGCAGGGAGCGGCCCTGGGCGTGCCCTACGCCACCGCCCTGGCGGCCATCGACATGGCGGGCGTGCAGGCGGGCGATCTCGTTCTCGTGCACGGTGGCAGCGGCGGCGTCGGGACGGCGGCGGTGCAGCTTTGCCGCGGCCTCGGCAT
>JAJZIE010000076.1 GCA_021810725.1 Bacillota bacterium
TACCTGACCCAGGCTGCAGCGGCCGCCTCCTACGGCGGCCTGCCGAAGACCGTCACGCGAACCAAGGTCGCGAGCGGGGTGGTGGTCTCCATCTCGCAGCCGTGGACGGTCACCGCGGCGTTCGTCGACGCGAAGGCAGGGACCTGGGTCGGCCTGCCGCTCGACTTTGCGGTCAACTCGTTCGAGCGGGAAACGTCGGACGGCAGCCTCATGTTCCTGACGCAAGGGCCGATGGACGACGGCAACTACAGCCCGTTCCCGATGCAGGAACGATGCGCTCCCCAGGGAGACGGCACGTTCAAGTGCCAGGAGGGACCGGCGTACTTCCCGATCACTGCGCCCGACGTGCATTTCGGCAGCAAGCCCGGCGAGTCCCTGACCGGCATCGCGGCAACCGCCGGTGGACTGAAGTTCGTTTTCGGGAACCTCCAGTACGCCGACTATCTATCCGTGCCGCCGACCAGCATCCACTTCAACGCGGCGAACAGGACACTCCTCATGGACTTCTCGGACACGACGCCGGGTGCCCTGTCGGGCCTCGGGACCCTGCACAGCCAGTACGTGCAGGGCGTGAGCGTCGCTCCGTCCGGCCAGGACACCGTCGCGACCGTGCGCCTTACTCCGGCCGCCGCCTACTATACCGGCGACATCAACGCCCCGGCCGGCCCCGAGGTGTTTTTCGAGATCGACTTCGCGAGCGGTCCGCCCGCGCCGCCCTGGGGTCACTGAAGGCATGCGGCTCGTCGGGCCCTGACGCTCAGGCGATCTCCCGCACCTCGCCGACGCGGCGCAGGAGCGCCACCGGCGTCTGCTCGTGACCCTGCCCAAGCGGGTTGTCGAAGAGGAGGTGCCGCACGAGCTCCCGGTCGACGTCGGACGTCGCGCCCAGGATGTTCACCGAGATGTCGTTCGCGTCGATGATCGCGACGCCGATGCCCTCGCCGAGGGCTGCGGCGAGATCCTGCGCCGCGCCGTCGGGGTTGAGTGGCGCAAGCTTGGCGTGCGTGTTGTAGGGCGGTATGGTGCCGCGCGTCGGCCCGTCGATCGCCGAGGCCTGCGGGCCGAGAATGTCGTAGAAGACACCCTTCCTGCCGAAGACCCGCGCGATGGCCGCCACCGCCGCCGCCAAAAGGATGCGGGCGGCGCCCACCTCGCGCACCGCGAGCTCCATCGTCTCCGGGATGCCGAGGCCGATGCCGTGCGGCGTCTTGCGGACGAACCGCGTGAGGAAGCGGGCCAGCGGGCGGGGATGGATCTCGGATACCGGGTAGGAGCGACCCTGGCTGATCGCGACGATCTTCTCGCTGATGGCGATGACGTCGCCGGGCATGAGGTCGTCCCCGACCGCGTCACGGACGATGGCTTGGAGGTCGTCGCCCTTCTCGACGAGCGGCGTCTTGACGGGGGCGCGCAGGAAGACCTGTCCCTGTGCGCTCGCGAAGAGGTGGCGGCCCCAATTGGGCCGATAGCGGGCGAAGGCCGCCTTTGCGACCTCGCCGGCCGCCTCGGCGAAGCGCCGGTCGCCAACCTCCGTGAAGTGGGTGCCGGCTTCGCTGGAACGGCCACCGCCCTCGAAGAAGACGCGCAGCCAGAGCTCGACGTTGATCACGCGCCAGAACAGGAGGCTCGAGGGCGCGCGTCCCCGCGCGGCGTCGCGGAAGGCCTGGGCGATGCGGGCGCCCTGCCAGTATGGCCGGCTCTGGAAGAGCGGCGAACGGAACAGGCTCTCGAATACCGCGCGGCGGGCGAAGAGCCAGCGAGACTCCGGGGTCGTGAAACCAACCTTCCAGCGGCGCAGGCGGATCTTGTCCGGCAGGAGGCGGTGCATCGACTCGCGCAGGATGATGCGGCTCCAGCCGTCGCGGACGATCTCGTCGTCCGGCAGTCCAAGGATGGCCTCGACGAGTTCCTGGTCGAGGTAGGGGACGCGCGACTCGATCGAGTGCGCCATCGAGTTGCGGTCCTCGTAGCGCAGGAGGGCAGGCAGGCTGTAGGTGGTGAGATCCTGCCTGAGGCGCTCCTTGAGGTCATCGTCGGGCCTGGTGTCCCGGGCTGGCTGGTGGGCGGCGAGAAAGTCGTCCTGGAGCAGCGAGCGCACCGGAATGGCTCCTTTGCGCTGGCGCAGCGTCCGGCGCACCACGGGCCAGATCACGTCTCGGGCAAGGACGGCCTCGCGCAACAGCTTGCCGAGCTTGCGCTGATGCCAGAGCTGGCGCAGGTAGACCATCTGGTACGGCACGTAGCCGGCCAGGAGTTCATCCCCGCCCTGGCCGTCGAGCACCACCTTGACCTGCTCCTTCGCGGTGCGCATCACGCACCACTGCGCGTAGGGGCCGGTGCTGACGACAGGCTCGTCGAGATGCCAGACCATGTCTTCCATCTCGTCGACGAAGGTCTGCGAGCTCGGGTTCGTGTAGGTCGTGTCGGCGCCCGTCTTGGCGATCGCCTCCTCGATGTAGGCGCGCTCGTCGATCGGGTCGCCGTCGAACACGGCGGAGAAGGTCTTGACGTGGCCGCGCAGCGAGGCGGCGTCCGGCAGGTGCTCGCGCAGAAGGTCCGTCATCAGGGCGACGATGGTCGTCGAGTCGAGCCCGCCCGACAGCGCCGCCCCCACCGGCACATCGCTCACCAGCCTGCGCGCCACGGATTTCTTGAAAAGGTCGTGGAAGGCCTCGGGCGTCATCGCGCCGTCGCGGCGGAGCTGCGGCTGCCAATAGCTGACCGGGTCCTCGATCCTGCCGTCCTGGATCACGATGTAGCTCGCGGCCGGCACGTGGCGGACACCCTGAAAGAACGTCTCGGCGCTGTGGTCGTGGAGGCCCTGCACCAGGTACTCGAAGACCATCTGGTCGTTGACGGCGCGCGGCAGGGCCGGGTCCTGCCAGAGCGACTTGACTTCCGATGCGAACAGGATGCGCTCGCCGGCGCGGGCGTAGTAGAGCGGCTTGATGCCGAAGTGGTCGCGGCAGAGCACGAGGCGACCGTCGCGCAGGTCGGCGATGGCCGCGGCCCACATGCCGTTCAGGCGCCGAAAGCAGTCGGTGCCCCACTCCGCGTAGGCCTGAAGCAGCACCTCCGTGTCGCACTCCGTATGGAAGCGGCGGCCCTTCTCGATCAGTTCCGCGCGCACATCACGATAATTGTAGATCTCGCCGTTGTAGACGAGGCGGATCTGGCCGTCCTCCGTCTCCATCGGCTGGTGCCCGCCCTGGACGTCGATGATGCTCAGGCGGCGCATGGCGATGCTCATGGCGGGACTCTCGCTGAAGCCGTGGTCGTCGGGCCCGCGATGCCAGATCGCCGCGTTCATGCGCTCGAGCAGCTCATGGTCCGGAGGGCCGAAGAAGCCGGCGATACCGCACACGGCGAAGAATCCCTCCCAATGTATCCTGCAAGATGGCAGGTCCCATCCAGGATAGCGCTAAGCGGTCAAATGCGCATCTCTGCAGGGTCATGGTCGCCGTTTGCAGGCGTCTTCACACGGAGAAGCGGAGCAGTGCGGGCGGATTGCACGCTTGCGGCCCGCAGGCATGCAGTGTAGTGTATTGGACGTCCTTTCCGGGTTGCTAGGGGAGGGGTCTCGTGGGCCAGCCCGAAGAAGCCGGCAACGCATTACGCCGCGACGTCACGGTCTGGGGATCGTTCATGTGGGGCTACGCGGATGTGGGTGCCGACATCTACACCGCGCTCGGCCTCGTCGCCGGCGCCGCCATGGGCGCGACGCCCGTCGCCTTCGCAGTGGCCGGTATCGTCTATCTGCTGGTGGGACTCGCGTACACGGAGCTCGCCTCAAGCTACCCTGTGGCCGGTGGCGGCCAGTATTTCACCCTGCGCGGGCTCGGCGACGTCTGGGGATTTGTTTGCGGTTCTGCGCTGCTCCTCGACTACACGATCGATATCTCGCTGTTCGCGGTATCGTCCTCGGGCTATTTCAACTTCTTTCTGCCGGCGTTTGGCATCAACATCCAGTCTTTCGTGGTGAACCTCGGTCCCTTCGTCGGCGTCAACGTGCTCTGGCTGATCGAAACCCTCGTGATCATCGTGTTCCTCGTGGCGATCAACTACGTCGGCATCAAGATCTCGTCGCGGATCAACGAAGTGCTCGGCGTCATCGCGATCATCGGCCAGGTCGTCATCGTCGTGTTCGGCTTCGTCTTCGCCTGGGACCCGAACCAGATGCTGTTGCAAATGCGCCTGCAGTTCCCGGACATGCACAACTTCATGTACGGCTCGTCCCTTGCCATCATCTCCTTCGTCGGGCTGGAGTCGATCTCGCAGGTGTCTCAGGAGACGAGGCGACCGGCGACGATCGTGCCGAGAACTTCGATCTCGCTCGTGCTCAACGTCCTCATCTTCGCGCTCGCGTTCTCCGTGCTCGGCATGGGCCTTCTGCCCTGGCAGGTGCTCGGCGCGCACGCCGGGGACCCGATCGCCATCGTGGCGCAGAAGATCCCGATCATCGGTGCCATCGCCGCGCCGATGACCGCCCTGATCGGCGGCGTGATCGTGCTCATCTCATCGAATTCAGGTGTCATGAGCGCGTCGCGCCTCACCTACTCGATGAGCACGTTCAAGCTGCTGCCCGAATGGTTCTCGGCCGTACATCCGCGCTACCATACGCCGTACCGCACGATTGTCGTCTTCTCCGGCGTCGCGGTGGTGCAGGCGATTCTCGCCTTCCTCTCGGGAGGCGCGATGAGCACGCTCGCGAACATGTACGCCTTTGGCGCCACGTTCGGATATCTTTTGGTCTTCCTCTCGCTGATCGTTCTGCGCTTCAAGGACCCCTTCACGCCCCGCCCTTACCGCATGCCGCTCAACGTCGCATTGAAGGGTCAGGGCGATGGGGCGCCCAGGGTCGCGTTCCCGATCCTGGCCGTGATCGGCTTCCTCGGCGTTGGAACCATCCTCTTCGAGGTGATCCTGACCCACGCGATCGGCCGCATCGCGGGCCCCGCCTGGGTGCTGGTCATGCTGCTCTTCTACTACATCTACCGCCGCAAGGCAGGCTTGCCGCCCTGGCGCGCCCTGCCACGGGACTGGGAGGCGCAGCAGCGGCACACCCTGCGCGAGGCCGAGGAGTTCGAACTCCTGGCGGAGTATGAGCAGGCCCTCGCGGACAAGGCCGCCAGGGGGGGCCAGAGCACATGAAACGCGGCTTTGTCGTGGCGATCGGCCTCGTCGCCCTCGTGCTCGGCCTGATCATCCTCGTGCGCGGCATCGTGGAGCACGGCAGCCTGCTCTACGACCTCTTCGGCGTCCTGTTCATGGCGCTCGGCGTCGCCCGCCTTTACGACGCCCGGCGGAGGAGCAGCTGAGATGGCGCTTCACGTCGGCGTTCTCGGCACGGCCATCGCTTTCGTCTTCCTGGTTCTTCTCACGCTCGTGTTCCGCTGGATGTTCCGTGTACCGCGCCAACTGCCCTACGAAGTGGCGAAGATCCGTCGCACCGTGAACCAGTTGCGCACGGTGGTGGTGCCGGTCGTCGCGGCCATGTCGTCCGAGCGCGCGGTGGAACTCGCGTGCCGGCTTGCGGAACCGCAGCAGGCGCAGATCGTGCTCGTGCACGTGGTGGAGGTGCCGCTGTCGCTGCCGCTGGACGCGGCCATGCCGAACCAGCGCGAGAAGGGCGAGGCGTCGATCGCGGTCGGCGTGACGATCTGCGAGACGCACGAACTCGAGTCCGAGGGCGTCATCGTCCCGGCCCGCAGCGCGTGGGAGGGCATTTTGCGCGTCGCGCGCGAGCGCCACGCGGATCTCATCGTGCTCGGCCTCGACGCCAAGCAGCGGAGGCCGGGCGAGGAACTGAGCCGCAATGTGGCGCAGGTGGTCCGTCGCGCGGCCTGCGAGGTGCTGGTGGACAGGCCGGCCGCCGGCGGCATCGACAAGGTGGAGCTCGCGGACTGAGCCGCAAGGCAAACTTGGTGATGCTAAGACGCGGAGGTGGCCCCCATGCCGCACGCGTCCTGGCCTTTTTTGGCGCTTTTGCTGGTCTCCCTGTGGCCGCCCCGCTTCGCGGCCGCTCCAGCCGGCGGCGCGGCGCCGTCCGTGGCCGTCGCCGGGTCTCCCTCGCAAGCCGAACCGGGCTGCGGGCCCGGTCAACCGGACGACCCCGGTACGGCCTGGGGTCTGATCGGGCATATGACGACCGACTATCCCACGTCGGCGCCCGGACGCAACTTCAACATGGCCCTCGCTTCGAGACGCCTTTGTGGGACCCTGATCCCGCCCGGCGGCGTCTTCTCGTTCAACGGCCAACTGGGCGAGTCCGGCAAGGTCCAAGGCTACAAGGTCGGGCGCGTGTTCATCGGCGATCGCATCGTGCCGGGGTATGGCGGCGGGGTCTGCCAGGTCGCCACGACCATCTACGAAGCGGCTCTGCGGGCGGGTCTCGACATCGTGGAGCGCCACCAGCACGGGCTCACGGTGCCGTATCTTCTACCCGGCGAGGACGCGACGATCTCGTACGGCGCCCTCGATCTTCGCCTGCGCAACGACACGGGCGGTCCGCTGCGCCTCGTCACCCGGGCGACGGGTGGCCGCGTGACGGCGGAGTTCTATGGCACCCGCCAGCCGCCGGAGGTGCGCTGGATCCACAAGGAGCTGAGGCGCTTCCCTTTCTACACGATCCGCAACTCGGACCCGGAACTGCCCAAGGGCAAGGAGGAGGTCGACGCGCCAGGCCAGGAAGGCGTCGTCGTCCACTCCTGGCTGGAGCGCGAATGGCCCGACGGGCGGGTGGAGCGGTTCGACATGGGCGTCGACAGCTACCGGGCGAGTCCCCGCATCGTCCGCGTGGGCACGGGCAGGGCGGCCAACCGGTCCGCGGCAATCGCCGATTGACAGCGTCGCCGGCTCTGCTAGCCTTGGTGCGGGAGGCGATCGGAGCTGGCGGCCGAGGAGAGCCAGGGCCTGAGAAGGGTGCTCGGATGGCGCGAGGGGGCCGCGCTGACGGTGGCGTCGGTGCTCGGGTCGGGGGTTCTTTACCTGCCCGCCCTGACGGCGCAGGAAGCGGGGCCGGGCGGCATCCTGGCGTGGGTCGCGATGGGCCTGTTGATCGTGCCGCTGGCGTTCACCCTGGCGCGCCTTTCGACGCGCATCCCGGACGCCGGCGGCATCGCCGCGTTCGCGCGCGAGGCCTTCGGGCCCGCGGGCGGGGCCGCAGCAGGCTGGCTCTTTCTTGGCACCGTTCCACTTGGCGCGCCGATCGCGGCCTTGATCGGCGCCGGCTATCTGGCGGCGGCGTTTGGCTTCACGCACCTGACGACGGTTCTGATCGCCGCGGCGCTTCTGGCCCTGGCCGTCTTGCTGAACGCGCTCGGCGTCGAGATCTCCGGCCGGGCGGCAAGCGCGGTGGTCGGCCTGATCGCGGCGCTCTTGCTCGCGGCCGTCGCCGTCGGCTTCATGCATCTGCGCCTCAGCCGCTTCACGCCGGTCCTGCCGCATGGGCTCATGCCGGTCGGCCTGGACCTCGCGCTCCTCTTCTGGGCCTTCGTCGGCTGGGAAGCCGTGGCGAACTACGCGGAGGAATTTGCCGATCCCGAGCGGGACCTGCGTCGCGCGATGATCCTCAGCATCGTCGTGATCGACGTTCTCTACATCCTGCTTGCGGTGGTCACGGTGGGCACAGGCGCCTATGCGGGGAGCGGCAGCCGCGACGCCCTCGCCGTGATGCTCGGCCAGGGCGGCGGGCGCGTCGGCGTGCTTGCGACGTCGCTGCTCGCCCTGCTCGTCACCTACGGCACCATCCACGCCTACGTCGGCGGGTTCGTCCGGCTCGTCTACGCCCAGGCGAGGGCGGGAGACTTCCCCGCCTTCTTCGCACGGCTGCACCCGGGCACCCGCACGCCCCTGCGAGCGGTCTGGACACTGGCGCTGGTCTTCGGGCTCGTGCTGACGCTCGAGGCCCTTCATCCCATCGGGCTCGAGCGGTTGGTCGCCTGGTCGTCGGCCGTCTTCATCGCGCTCTACGTGCTGGCGATGGCGTCCGCGCTGCGGTTGCTGACGGTCACCGGCGAGCGTATGGTCGCGCTCCTTGCCATGCTCGTCTGCCTCGGCACGCTGCCGTTCCTCGGCTGGGGAGCCATGTATCCGCTCGCGCTGGCGGCGATCGGGGCGGGGCTGCACTTGGCGCGCCGCGACCGCCGCGACGCGCCGCCCCTCTTTCGGGCCTGAGGCGATCGGAGCTCGGCAGGAAGCCATCGCCTGCGTGGTAAACTTTCCGACAGAAATCGACGTCCCCCATTCGGCCAAGCCCTAAGGAGGTCCCCTCTTGGAGTTCACGCCGGTCGACCACCCGCTCGTGCAGGAGAAGCTCCGCCTGCTGCGCGACGTCTCGACGAGCCCGAAGGAGTTTCGCGCCCTGCTGGCCGAGGTGTCGGTGCTGCTGGCGTACGAGGCACTGCGCGACCTGCCCCTCGAGACCGTCAGCGTCGAGACGCCGGTCGCGACCGCGAGCGCAGTCCGGCTGAGGAACGGCCAGCCGGTCCTAGTGCCGATCCTGCGCGCGGGCCTCGGCATGTCCGACGGCATCCTGCGGGTGGTGCCGGAGGCGTCGGTCGGGCACATCGGGCTCTACCGCGACCACGACACCCACCAGCCGGTGGAGTATTACCGCAAGCTTCCGGCGGACATCGCCGGGCGCGACGTCCTGCTGCTCGATCCCATGCTGGCGACCGGCGGTTCGGCCGTGGCCGCGCTCGACCTGCTCAAGTCTGTCGGCGTGAGAAGCCTGCGCCTCATCTGCCTTGTGGCGGCGCCGGAAGGCGTCCGGGCCGTCGCGGCGGCGCATCCCGACGTGCCGATGTTCGGGGCGGCGCTCGATAGCCACCTGAACCAGGATGCCTACATTGTGCCAGGCCTCGGTGACGCGGGAGACCGGTTGTTCGGCACGCTCTAGGCGGGAGGCGCCGCAACGCGAGCATGCCTTGGCGTTCCGATGGCGAAGCCAAGAGGAAGGGTGGGCGATCCATGCCCCGTGAACTGCTGCTCCTGTCGAACTCCTACGTGTTCGGCCGTGGCTTCCTGGAGCACGCCCGCGAGGAGATCGCTTCGATCATGGGCGAACGCAGGCGGCTGCTCTTCTTTCCCTTCGCGAGCCAAGACCACGATGGCTACACCCGACGGATGCGGGAGGCGATGGCGCCTTTGGGCATCACTGTCGAGGGGGCCCACCGCCAGCGGGACCTGCCGGAGGCCGTGCGTGCGGCCGAGGCCATCTTCGTCGGCGGCGGCAACACGTTCCGGCTGGTGCGCGCGCTGCGCGACCTGGAGGTCGTCGATGCCATCCGGACGCAGGTGGGCCAGGGCACCCCGTACCTTGGCGCCAGCGCCGGCTCCAACGTCGCCTGCCCCACGATCCGGACGACGAACGACATGCCGATCGTGGAGCCCGGGTCGTTCGCCGCCATCGGACTGATCCCATTTCAGATCAATCCCCACTACGTCGACCCGCAGCCGGGGAGCACCCATATGGGCGAGACACGCGAGGAGCGCCTGCTGCAGTTCCTCGAGGAGAACGATGTTCCTGTCCTCGGCCTGCGTGAAGGTTCCTGGCTACGCGTCGCCGGCGAACGAGCGGAGCTCGGCGGGGCCGCAGGCGCATGCCTCTTCCTGCGAGGTCAGCCGCCTGAGGAACACGCCGTCGGGGCGGACCTCTCCTGGCTCCTCGCGACGGAGCCGCGATTCGCCGAATGATCGTCGCCCGCCCGAGCGGCGGG
>JAJZIE010000077.1 GCA_021810725.1 Bacillota bacterium
AGCCCGAAGCGGCTCGCGGCGAGCCTGGGCGGACCGACGGGTGAGATCAGGCTGCTGTCGCTCTACGGCATCCGCATCCGTCTGACGACCATGCCATCGGTGGTGGTTCCGGCATACCACGCGCCTCGGCTTGGAGGAGATTAGGCACCGTGTGGTACTTCGCCATCGCCCTCGTGTTCGGCATCCTGCTCGGCGCCCTTGCGCCGCTCAGCATCCCCTTGATCTGGGCGCGCTACCTCTCGGTGGTGCTCCTGGCCGCGCTTGATGCGGCCCTGGGCGGCCTGCGCGCGGGGATCGAGGGCAAGTTCGATTTCGCGGTCTTCTCGTCCGGCTTCATCGTCAACGGCATCATGGCGGCGGGGCTCACCTACGTGGGGGACCGCCTCGGTGTCGAGCTCTATTACGCCGCCCTGTTCGCGTTCGGCTACCGCATCTTCCTCAACCTCGGCGTCATTCGGCGAGAACTTTTGACCGACTGGCGCAAGCGGCGCCTGGAGCGGCAGGGAAAGACGCAAGCCTAGCGAAACGGGTATCGACAGCAAGTCCCGTTGGTGGGGGCCGCAGGGAGGTTCATCGATGCTTGAACTGGACGCAAGCCTCGACCAGTTTGCCGTGATCAAAGTGGTCGGCGTCGGCGGCGGCGGCAACAACGCCGTGAATCGCATGATCGATGCAGGCTTGCGCGGTGTGGACTTCATCGCCGTGAACACGGATGCGCAAGCTCTGGCCGGGTCGAAGGCCCGCCAGCGCATACAGATCGGAGAGAAGCTGACCAAGGGACTCGGTGCCGGGGCAGACCCCTCCGTGGGACAGAAGGCCGCGGAGGAGAGCCGCGAGCAGCTACTGGCCGCCCTGCGCGGCGCCGACATGATCTTCATCACGGCGGGGATGGGCGGCGGCACCGGCACAGGCGCCGCACCGATCGTCGCCGAGGTGGCCAAGGAAGCCGGCGCCCTGACGGTCGGCGTGGTCACCAAGCCCTTCACCTTCGAGGGCGCCAAGCGCCAGTCCTACGCGCAGTCGGGGACGGAGGAGCTGCGCTCGAAGGTCGACACCCTGATCACGATCCCGAACGACCGGCTCTTGCAGGTTGTCGACAAGAAGACGAGCGTGATCGAGGCCTTCCGCATGGCGGACGACGTTCTGCGCCAGGGCGTGCAGGGCATCTCGGACCTCATCATGGTGCCCGGTCTCATCAACCTCGACTTTGCCGACGTGCGCACGGTGATGTCGGAGACGGGCTCGGCGCTGATGGGCATCGGCGTGTCGGGCGGCGAGACGCGAGCGCAGGAGGCGGCCATGGCGGCCATCTCAAGCCCCTTGCTCGAGACCTCGATCGAGGGGGCGCGCGGCGTTCTGCTCAACATCACCGGCGGGCCGGAACTGACGCTCTTCGAGGTGAACGACGCGGCGGCCGTGATCATGCAGGCGGTCGATCCCGAGGCCAACATCATCTTCGGCGCCGTGATCGACGAGGCGATGGGCGACCGGGTCCGCGTCACGGTGATCGCGACCGGCTTCCCGGGCCAGGAGCGGCCACAGGCCGTGCGTGCCCGCCGGGAGGCGGCACCTTCGGCCCGTCCGGGGGACGTGGAACTGAGGTCCTTCACACCGAACGATCTCGACATTCCGGAGTTCCTGAGGCGCAACAAGTAGATAAGGTCGGTTCAAGTCAGCCCGGGTCCCCCTCGTGGGGGATCCGGGCTTTTTGTCGTCCAAGCCGTCGGACGCGGTGCGCCAGGGTACAGCAAGAACTGCCAGCCATGCCTTGTAGCATAGGACGGGCCAGAGCTTCGTAGCCATGGCATGGGAGGAGAGCGCATGGTCAACCTCGACCAGCTCCTGGCCATCAACCTGGTCGCGGACGGCCTCCTGCTGGCAGCGCTCGTCCGCCTGCGCGGCGACCGCGCCAGTCTGCGCATTCTCCTCGGCGCCGCGGCTGGGGCCATCTGGGCGACCGCGTCGGTCTTGCCGGGCCTGAGGGAACTGGGCGGGCTCGTCCAGGACCTGGCGGCCGGCATCCTGATGGTCGCGATCGCGCGGCCGCATCGCGGCTGGCGGCAGGCCTTCCAGGACCTCCTGCTGCTTCTGCTCCTGGCGGCGGCGCTGGCGGGACTCACCTTGCTGGCGCAGGGGCTCACCCAGGGTGCCTTCACGGGCGACCCGTGGACCGCCTTCGCGGTCGGTGCGGCGCTCTTCTGGGCCGCGGTGGAAGCGGCCCATCGCTGGCGGCACAGTACGGCGCCGCGCCGGGAGATCCGGCCGCTCGAGGTGCGCTGGCAGGGCAGGCGAGGACTCCTCTGGGCTCTCGTCGACACCGGTTGCGAGGCTCGCGACCCCCTGAGCGGCCTGCCGGTCGTGGTGGCGGAGCGTTCGGCGCTCCGGCGCCTGCTGCCCCATCGCCTCTACGAGGCGCTCGGACGGCCGGCCCTCGCGGCCAGCGCCGACGTGGCGGCCGCGGCCCAGGGCGACGACCGCATCGAACGGAGCCTCAGGCTCCTGCAACTGCGGACAGTGGGCGAGGCCGAGTGGCTATTCGGCCTTCGGGCCGTGGGCCGGATCCTGGGCGGCGAGGAGCAGCCGATCGTGCTCTGTCTCACGCCGCGCCGCCTCTCGCAGGAGGGGACGTTCGCGGCGCTCGTTGGACCGCAAATGTGCCGCATGGGGGAGGGAACGGGCTCATGAGCGCAGCGGCCGTCCATCTGTTCACCGCCTTGCGCAGCCTGCGTCAGCGCCTCGACGAGTCTGGGGACGCGGGGCACGTCTACTATGTGGGTTCGAGCGAGACCCTGCCCCCGCCGCTTTCGGCGGCCGAGGAGAGTTCCTTGCTCGCGGATCTGCCGACCGGCGACGCGCGCGTGCGCAGCGTCCTCATCGAGCGCAACCTGCGCCTTGTCGTCTACATCGCGCGCAAGTTCGAGAACACCGGCATTCATATCGAGGACCTCATCTCGATCGGCACGATCGGCCTGATCAAGGCGGTCAACACCTTCGACCCCTCGAAGCGCATCAAGCTCGCGACCTACGCCTCGAAGTGCATCGAGAACGAGATCCTGATGTTCCTGCGCCGCAACCAGAAGGTGCGGGCGGAGGTCTCGTTCGACGAGCCGCTCAACGTGGACTGGGATGGCAACGAACTTCTGTTGAGCGACGTGCTCGGCACGGATGGCGACCTCGTGTGCCGCCCGCTCGAGGAAGAGGTGGACCGCGTCCTCCTGCATCGGGCGATGGACCTGCTCGCGGGGCGCGAGCGTCGCATCATGGAGCTGCGCTTCGGGCTGCTCGACGGACGCGAGCGCACCCAGAAGGAGGTCGCGGACCTCCTCGGGATCTCCCAGAGCTACATCTCGCGGCTTGAGAAGCGGATCCTGCGCCGGCTGCGCAAGGAGATCCGCAACATGGAATAGTCCCGCCGCATACGCCCCCGCGCCTTCGGCCAGAATGTCTGGCGAAGGGGACGTGGGATGCTCGTCAACAAGGTCGAGATCTGCGGCGTCAACACGGCGAAGCTGCCGGTGCTGACCAATGCCCGTATGCGAGAGTTGTTCGCTGCGATGCAGTCGGGCAGGAAGAGCGCGCGCGAGGAGCTCGTCAACGGCAACCTGCGGCTCGTCCTCTCCGTCATCCAGCGGTTCAACAACCGCGGCGAATATGTGGACGACCTGTTCCAGGTGGGCTGCATCGGGCTCATCAAGGCGATCGACAACTTCGACCTCGGGCAGAACGTCAAGTTTTCCACCTACGCGGTGCCCATGATCATCGGCGAGATCCGGCGCTACCTGCGTGACAACAATCCGATCCGCGTCAGCCGCTCGCTCAGAGATCTGGCCTACAAGGCCCTGCAGACGCGCGACGCCCTGGTGGGCCGGCTGGGGCGGGAACCGGCGGTCAAGGAGATCGCGGGCGAGCTCGGCGCGGACGTGGACGAGGTGGTGTACGCGCTCGACGCGATCCAGGAGCCGATCTCGCTCTTCGAGCCGATCTACCACGACGGTGGCGATCCCATCTACGTGGTCGACCAGGTGGCGGACGAGAAGACGCAGGACGCCCAGTGGCTCGAGGGGATCGCGCTCAAGGAGGCGATGCGCCGCTTGAACGATCGCGAGAAGCTGATTTTGAACCTCAGGTTCTTCGACGGCAAGACGCAGATGGAGGTCGCGCAGGAGATCGGCATATCGCAGGCGCAGGTATCGCGCCTCGAGAAGGCTGCCCTGCAGCACATGCGCCGCCATGTCTAGGCGCAGCCGGCCCGCGCTCCTACTGCTTGGGGCCCTGGTGCTGCTTTCGGGCGCCGCCCCGGCCGGGGCGGCCAAGACCGCGGCCACTCCGCCTTCCGTGCTCCGGCTCCACATCGTGGCGAACTCGAACCGGCCGGCGGACATCACGGCGAAGGTGGCGGTGCGCACCGCTCTGCTCGGCTTCCTGGACGGCCGCATCGAGGGCGCGACCAGCGCGCAGGCGGCCGCCACGCGGCTCCGGGTCCTGACGCCGGCCATGACGCGCGTGGTCGACGAGACGCTCAAAGGCTACGGACTTACCTATGGGGCGAAGGTCCAGCTGGGGACGGCCGAGATGCCGACGCGCCGATATCTTGGACAAACCCTCAAATCGGGGCGGTACCTCACGCTTGACGTCGTGCTGGGGCAGGGTCGCGGCCAGAACTGGTGGTGCATGCTCTTCCCGGAGCTCTGTCTGAGCGACGGCGGCGCGGCGGTGGGATCGTCCGAGGGCGCGGCGGCGAGCCCGTCCGGCTTCCTCGCGCTGGGCAGGAAGACCCCCGTGCGCTCTTCTCTGCAGCTGCGTCCGCAGGGACTCCTGTGGCGGTTCTGGGAACTCCTGCACCCCGCCGAGCCCACGCCCGGCGTGCGGCACCCCTAGCCTAGTTTCACCTCCTGGCGCATAGGCTGGCCCCAGGAGGGCCTTACACATGGTCAAGACGTCGGAACTGCGCGTCAAGGAAGTTGTCAACCTGCGGGACGGCCGGCGGCTCGGCAACATCAGCGATCTCGAGCTCGACCTGCAGAGCGGCCGGGTGGTGGCGCTCGTGGTTCCGGCGGCGGGACGCTGGCTCGGCGTCTTCGGCCGCGACCACGACGTGATCGTGCCGTGGGACCGCATCCGCACGTTTGGCCAGGACGTCATCCTGGTCGACGTCGAGGATTCGCCGTCCGCCCCGTGAAGGGGCGTCTTTTGGCTGCCTGCCTGCTCGCCGGGCTGGCGCTCTCGGCGTGCGCGCCCGCGGACGCCGTGCGGGTGAGCAGGCAGATCGGGGCGTCCCTCTACCTGCCGGCCAGCCTGCCGTCCGGCATGCGCCTTGGCAAGGTGCAGCGCGTCGGATCGCACATGGCGTGGCTGAGCTTCACGGGGGGCGAGGGACTGCTCAGCGTCTTCGAGTCGCCCGACCCGATCTCGCCGCCGCCTGGCGCCGTGCGGGACAAGCAGGGCCTGTGGCGGGCGTCGTCCCTGGTCGGGGGCCTGACGCAGCGCACGGCGCTCCTGCACCTGCAGGGCGCCTACGTCGAGGTGATGGCGATCGGGATTGGCGGCGCCAGCTTCGCCAAGTTGACCAGCGCATGGCAGCGCGTGGGGCCCTAGACCGCACAGGATGCGGATTCTGCGCTCTCTCTGGCAGGAAACGCCCGGGACTTGGCGAATGCCTTGGCCGTCTGGGAGGAGAGGCCTAATCTGGTGCTAGAGGCAGAGGGGATTCGAGCCCGGGTCGATGCAGCATGTCGGGCGAGTGGGCGCCCGCAGGGATCCGTCCGCATCATCGCCGTCGCCAAGTTCCACCCGGCCGAGGCTGTCGCGCAGGCGGTGGCCGCGGGACTCGTGGACATCGGCGAGAACCGCGTCCAGGAGGCGCGGACGAAGATGCAGGCCGTTTCCGGTGCCACATGGCACATGATCGGCCGGCTGCAATCGAACAAGGCGGCCCTGGCTGCGAGGATCTTTGCCTGGCTGCACTCACTGGACCGCCCGGAACTCGTGCCTCTCGTCGGCCAGGCCGCAGAGGCAAGAGAGCATCCGCTCGAGGTCCTCGTCCAAGTCAATCTCGCGGGAGAATTGCAGAAAGGGGGCTGCGAACCGGAGGCGGCGGCAGGTATCGTTGCAGCCTGCAGGGACTACCCGATGCTCAAGGTGCGGGGTCTCATGACCGTACCACCGGCCACAGGCGATCCACGCCCGTACTTCCGGGATCTGCGGACGCTCCTCTCTCGATTGCGCGAGACTTTCCCGGATCTTCCGCTGGACCAGCTTTCGATGGGGATGAGCGGCGACTTCGAGGCCGCCATCGCCGAGGGAGCGACGATGGTCCGCATCGGCACAGCCATCTTCGGTGCACGTCAGGGAGGTTGAGGCGATGGGTCTCATGGACAAGCTGATGAACCTGATCGGGATCGAGGAGGTCGAGGAGGAGCCGGAAATCGAGCCGGTCGCGGCGCAGCCGCGCACCAGCGTCGAGCCGCGCGGCCGCAAGACGTCGCTTGTCAGTCTGCCGGGAGGGGGTAGGCCGGTGCGGGTGGTCGTAGCGGACCCCACTTCGTTCGACGAGGTTCAGTCCATCGCCGATCAGCTCAAGGGCCGCAGGCCCGTCATCGTCAATCTCGAGGCCATGGACAAGGAACCCGCGCAGCGCCTGCTGCACTTCCTATCCGGCACGATCTACGCCCTCGACGGCCAGATGCAGCGCATCTCCACAAGCATCTTCCTTTTCGCGCCGCCGAACGTGGAGGTGGCGTTGCGCGAGCAGCGCGAGGAAACCCCCAAGGAGAGGACCGTCGGCCTCTTCGGGAAGTAGACGGACGTGGGGGCGCTGGTCTACAGCGTTCTGGCGCTGATCGGCAACATCCTGACGCTGCTCCTGATCGTCCGCGCCGTGCTGAGCTTCTTGGCGCCGCCGCGGCCGTCGTCTCCGCTCTATGAGCTCGACCGCCTGCTCCACCGGGTGACGGAACCAGTGCTCGAGCCCATCCGTCGGCTGATGCCGGATACCGGCGTCATCGACTTTTCGCCGCTCGTGGCCCTCGTGGTCATCTGGCTTGCGCTTCTCGTCCTGCGCAACCTGCTGCTCTGAAAGGGGTTCTAGACCGTGGCCCTTACCCCGAACGACATTCACAACAAGGAGTTTCACCGCGGTTTCCGGGGCTACGCCGAGAACGAGGTGGACGAGTTCCTCGATGAAGTGGTGCGGGAGTTCGAGGTGCTGCTGCGCGAGCGGCAGGAACTGAGACTCCAGGCCGAAGAGGCGGAACAGCGTCTGTCCCGGTTCCAGGAACTCGAGGAGCACCTGCAGCGGGCACTCGTCGTCGCGCAGCAGACCGCCGACGAGGTGCGCCAGAACGCGCAGCGGGAGGCCGAGCTGATTACGCGCGAGGCCCAGCAGCGCGCCGAGCAGCTGATGGACGAGGCGAGGGCGCAGCTCAAGATCCTTGAGCACGATCTCCTCGAACGCCGGCGCGAACTCGATGTCTGGAAGGCCAAGGTGCGCTCGCTGCTCGAGTCCGAACTGGCGCTCCTGGCCGACGAAGGCGGCTCCACGGCCGCCGCGACCCGGGAAGAGTGAACATGAGCGAGCGGGGGTCGGCGCAGGCGCCGACCCTCTTTCCTGTCGGCGGCCCGGAGCTGCGGCCGGGCCCGGAGCCCGTGGTCCTGGTGGAGGGCAGGGCGGAGAGGTGGCTCGGCGAACTGCCGGCGGGCTCGGCGCAACTCGCCTACGTCGATCCGCCTTTCGGCACCGGCAAGCGGCGCACGAGCAGCGCGGGCAGCTACGAGGACCCCGGGCGCCATCCGCGGGAGTACGCGGAGACGCTGCGCCCGCTTCTCGATCTCCTTTGGCGGGCCCTGGACGCCCGCGGCACCCTGCTCGTCCACCTCGACCACCACGCCAGCCACTACGTCAAGGTGCTGCTGGACGAGGTCTGCGGCATCGACTCCTTCCGCAACGAGATCGTCTGGTGCTACAGCGGCGGGGGCGTTGCGCGCAGCGACTACGCGCGCAAGCACGACGTGATTTTGCGCTACGCCAAGGGCGAGCCGAGGTTCCACGTCGAGCGCCGTCCCTTCAAGGAGAACACGCAGGCCGTCGGTCGCCACTCGACCTATGCCAGGGAGGTGGCGATCGACCTCGCACGGGGGACCCCTCTGACCGACTGGTGGACCGACATCCCGACGGTCACGGGGTGGAACCCGGAGCGGACCGGCTACCCGACGCAGAAACCGCTCATGCTACTGGAGCGCCTGATCGCCACCTGCTCGGATCCGGGCGACCTCGTGCTGGACCCCTGCTGCGGCTCCGGCACGACCGCGGTGGCGGCGAGACGCCAGGGGCGCCTGGCGCTGGTCGGTGACGTCTCGCCGGCCGCGCTTGCGGTCTCGGCCGAGCGCCTGCGGGCGGCGGGCGAAGAGCTCCGGCGGGTCAGGTGGCCAGAAGTCTGAGCACCTTGTTGGGTATAATGGGCTGCAACCCCGGCCGAAGGAGGAGTGGGCCATCTCTCTCGCGAGCCTAGGCACGGATCTCTTGCGCCTCGCGGGGATCGCGGCGCTCTATTCGGTGGTGGCCTACGCCATCGGGCACGTGAAGCGCATCCCGAGGCTGACGGAGAGCGCCCGCGGCGCCGCGATCGGCTTCTCCCTGAGCGTGATCGCGGCGGCGACGGTGCTCTGGCGTGCCCTCGTGACGGACCAGTTCGGCCTGCTCGCGGTGGCCCAGGAGACGTCGCGCACCCTGCCTCTCGCCTACAAGATCTCGGCGTTCTGGAGCGGCTTTTCGGGCTCGCTCCTGCTCTGGCTCCTCGTGCTGGCGCTCTACATCCTCTATGCGACGCTGCGCCCGCCGCGCCACGATCCCGAGCTGCAGGGGCCGGCGATCGCAGTGATGGAAGTCGTGGCGCTGTTCTACCTCTACGTCGTCAATTTCGTCTCGAGCCCGTTCGCCCAGAGCACGGGCCAGGTCTACGAAGGGGCCGGACTGAATCCTCTGCTGCAGTATCCCGAGATGATGATCCACCCGCTGCTGCTCTACGCCGGCTACGTCGGCCTCACGGTGCCGTTCGCCTATGCCATGGCCGCCCTGCTGCTGGGCAGGCGTGACCTCGGCTGGCTCCTGCAGACCCGCCGCACGACTCTCGTCGCCTGGCTCTTCCTGAGCGCCGGCATCACGCTCGGCGCGCACTGGTCCTATCGGGTACTGGGCTGGGGCGGCTACTGGGCGTGGGACCCCGTCGAAAACGCGGCCTTCCTGCCGTGGGTGACCGCGACCGCCTTCCTGCATTCCGCGAACGTGCAGCAGCGGCGGGGACTGATGCGGGCCTGGAACGTCATCCTGGTGGCCGCCACGTTCCTCCTGACCATCCTCGGCACGTTCATCACGCGCTCGGGCATCGTCAACTCGGTCCACACCTTCTCGAACGAGAACGGCGTCTGGCCCTACTTCCTGAGCTACCTCGCGGTGGCCGCCGTCCTCAGCGTCGTCCTCATCGTCTATCGCCGGGAGCTGCTGCGGGACACTGCGCAGGCGGCCGGCGTGGTCTCGAAGGAAGGCAGCTTCCTCGTCAACAACGTGCTGCTCGTCGGTCTCGCGGTGGCGATCCTCTGGGGCACGCTCTACCCCTTGATCAGCCAGGCGACGGGCGGCCTGCCGGTGACGGTGGGACCGCCG
>JAJZIE010000078.1 GCA_021810725.1 Bacillota bacterium
CGGTGGCAGTCTGCTCGTACGCCACTGGCATCTTCCCTTGCCGTACCCAACGCCACGCTGTCTTGTACGAAATCCCTTGCTGTCGCGCCCAGTCGCTAAGCTTCATGAGCCTAGCTTATCTCATATGCCATATGTGGCCATCCACGCGTTGGCAGTTGCTAGCCCCTCCGCCCATCGGTGCTCCCTCGTTGCGCAGAGGTTTTGCCATGAACGCCTGACATCCTGCCCATGGCCGTGGGCACGGGCAGCGCGTGCAGGCTTGGTCCAGAACCGGCCATGGCTCTGCCGCGACAGCAGGGCAGGGCGCCAGATGGCGCCCTGCAAGCGGATTCGCCAGGATGTGGCGGGCCGATCAGAGCCGGGTCAGCACCTGCATGAGGGCATCGGCCGCCATGGCGAGCGTCACGTCGTGCCGCAATTCCCGCAAGGCCGCCATGGTGCCCCTGCGGATCCCCTCCTCGGGGGAGGCGCCGGCCAGACGGTAGAACGAGGCGGCGATATCCTCCCGGCTGCTTCCGTCTCCTTCTACCAGGAGGAATGCGTGGATGAGTGCGAAGTTGCGGCGGCGCCGCTGCGACAGTCCCGCCACCTTCCGACCCGCGACCGCGAGATCGTAGCGACCGGCGCAGATGCTGCCCGCCACCTCGCCGACGGCGGGGTCGAGGCCGAGGTCCCCAAGCGCCGTGGCCAGCACGCCGGCCATCAGCTGGAAGCCTGGCTCGATGCCGGGCAGATCTTCGCCCGCGTAGGCGATCGCGACGTTCAGGACGCCCTCGTCGAGCACGACCAGCCGCCCGCCGGAGGAGCGCAGGTGCACCTCGTAGCCGAGGGAGCGGAAGTGCCGGACGGCGTCTTCCGCCCCTGGAAGCCGCATGTCGCGCATGCCTGGCACGAGGCCCGGCCCGTGCAGCCAGAGCCGCGCCATTGGGGCGTCCTCGCCTTCGGCCAGGTGTTCGTCCCGGGCGAAGCTCGCCTCGAGCGAGCCGAGCGGCCTCAGGTGGAGCTCGACGTCCAGTGTCCGATCATCCTTCCTTGCGACAGACGGGGCGGCTCAGGCCAGGGCCTGCGCGAGGTCCCTGATCAGGTCCTCCAGGTCCTCGATGCCGACGGCGATGCGCACCAGATCGGTGCTGATGCCGCCCATCGTCTGGAACTCGGGCGGCACGAAGCGGTGGACGGCCGCCACCGGCTGGGTGATGAGCGATTCCACCGAGCCGAGACTCACGGCGCGGCCGAAGAGTTCGACACGGTCGAGGAAGCGGTCCACCGCCGGCTGGCCGCCCCGCAGGCGCACGCTGAGAACACCGCCGAAGCCCGTCATCTGGCGCTTCGCGAGCTCGTGCTGCGGGTGGCTCTGGAGGCCGGGATAGAGCACCTCCGCGATGGCCGGGTGCCGCTCGAGATACTCCGCGACGGCCTGGCCGTTCTCGTTCTGCTTGTGCACCCTGAGAGCGAGCGTCTTGAGGCCGCGGCCGAGCAGCCAGGCGTCGAACGCGTTCAGCGTGCCGCCCAGCTTGCGGGCGACGTCGCTGCAGGCGAGGATGAACTCCGCGGAGCCCGCGACGGCGCCGGCGATGACGTCGCTGTGGCCATTCAGATACTTCGTGCCGCTGTGGACGACGGCGTCGGCGCCGAGGGCGAGCGGCCGCTGGTTCACCGGAGTCGCGAAGGTGTTGTCGACGATCAGCCGGACGCCCTTCGCGTGGGCGATCTCGGCGATGGCCGCGATGTCGGCGAGGCGCAGCGTCGGGTTGCTCGGGGACTCGAGGTACACCACCTTGGTTTCCGGCCGCAAGGCGCCCCGCAGCGCGGAGGGGTCTCTGAGGTCCATGAAGGTGGTCTCGACGCCGAAGCGCGGCAGGAGGTCGTGCAGCAGGCCGAACGTGCCGCCATAGATGTCGGCGTGGGCGATCAGGTGGTCGCCGGCGCCGCACGAGGCCATGAGGGCCGTCGCGACCGCCGCCATGCCCGAGGCGAGCATGAGGGCCTTCTCCGCGCCCTCGAGCTTCGCGATCTTCGCCTCGGCGACGGTGAAGTTCGGGTTGCCGAGGCGAGTGTAGATGTAGCCTTCCTTCTGTTCGTTCATGAAGTCGGCCATGCTCTGGTTGGTCGGGAACGCGAACGTCGAGGTCTGGTAGATAGGGGATGTGACGGACCCGGAAACGGGATCGGGAGCCTCTCCTTCGTGCACGAGCAGGGAGTTGAGTCCTTTGAGGGTCTCCGCCATCAAGCGTCTTCCTTTCCCTATGAGAACTGCCCCGGCCGGTGGCAAGAACTCCCCCCGACCCACTCTAGCAGAGAGCGGCCGCTGGCGCGCGCTCTGCTTGGCGTAACCGGGCGGTCCTGACTTCATGCGCCGTCGGTGCGGATGACCCGTGCCCCAGGGTGCGGATTGCCAGAGGTGCCCGGACGATGCGCAAGGAACTTAGCGCCATCGCTCGTTGTCCAAGCGGGAGGCGGAGGCTTATGGACGCGCGGCCGCGTTTCGGGAGCGTGGCGGCGGTGGCGCTCGCGGCGGTGGCCCTGGTCCTCGCGGGCTGCGGCAGTGGGGGCTCAAGGGTGCCGTCCACGCCGGTCGGGCGGATCGTCGGCACGCTCGAAGGGCGCGTCGGACCAGCGCCCTGGTCGCTTGCCGCGCTCGATTTCCTCACGGTCCAGCGGGGCTACCTCGCGGGCGAACGCTGCGGCCATGGACAGGACCACTGCGTCGCGGCGTTCGGCCGCACGGTGGACGGTGGCGCCGAGATCACCTGGAGCCCCCTCGGGCCAGGTTCCCCTTCGGACCTTCAGTTCCTCGGCCCGCAGCTCGGCTGGGTGCTGCTGGGCAGCCCCGGCCAGACGCAGCGGCTTCTCGGCACGAGCGACGGCGGGCGCTCGTGGACGCGACTGGGCGCGGCCATCTTCTTCGCCCCGCCGCGCTTCCTGACAAGGGACTTCGGCTACGCCATCGCCGCCAGGCGCGGGGCGGGCGGAGCGTTCTCTGCGACGTCGCTCGAACTGACGCGGGACGGCGGGCGCAGTTGGCAGGATGTCGCCACAGGTGGCTACCTGCCCGCCTACGCGGACTTCCCCTCCGAGAGCCGGGGCTATCTGGCAGGCTGGAACTGCGGCGGCCAGGGCGCGCAGTCCGTCTGCAGGGGCGCGATCCTCGGCACGGACGACGGTGGGGCGCATTGGCGGGTCCTGCAGTCGGTCGGAGAGAGTTCGGTCGGCAACACGGGCATCTTCGCCCTCGACTTTCTCTCGCCGGGCCTTGGCTTCGCGGAGCTGCCGGACCTTCAGGGCTGTACGATGGGCGGCTGCCTGCCGGGGCTCGAGGCGACGCGGGATGGCGGTCGCACGTGGCGGACGCTGCAGACGGCCTACAAGTGGGGTACGGGGATCGAGGCCGGCTGGCCGGGCGCTCCCGTGTTCACGAGCCCAGAGCTCGGCTGGATCGCCCTTTCGCCAGGGGCGGGCCCAGGCGCCGGCGGTGTCCTCGTGACCTCGGACGGCGGGGTGACGTTCCGCCAGTTCTTCGCCCACAGATTCACGGCGGGTTCGCTCGATCCCGTTGACGGCGTCGCCTATGCCATCGCCGGCTCTGTGCCGCCGGGGAGCGCGGCCGGCACGGCGCTTGTCCGCATTACGCCCCGGGGCGGGCTGCGCCAGATCTGGCCCGCCGCCGTGCCGACGAGCGCGTTCGCGGCGAGCGCGGGAGCGCGCCTTTACGGCGTCGGGCTGCCATACGACGCTGGAGCTCTGCTCTTTAGCCAGGATGGCGGGCGGACCTGGTCCGTGCGGGGTGACCTGCCTGGCGGTCCCCCCTGGTTCGCTTCCTTCCCCGGCGGCGGTGCGGGCTACCTCCTGGCGCAGAACGCGGCGGGCGCGGCCCGGCTCTACACCACCGCCGACGGCGGCAAGGAGTGGCGAGCGGGCGGTGTGGCGCTCCCCGAGGAGCCGAGCTATGCCCGCTTCTTCGCTGGCGGCCGGGCCGTCGCCCTCGTGCCCCGGCGCAGTGGCGGCGAGGTCCTGCGCAGCGCCACGAACGGCCGCACGTGGCGGACGCACGGACGGCTGCCCGCCGGCTACACCTGGGCGGGGGCTTTCACGAGCGCCGACGTGGGCTATGCCTACGTGGAGCACGGGCAGAGGCTCGCCGTCGAGGCGACGCGGGACGGCGGCCGGCAATGGCGGATCCTCCTGCGTCTGCCCAGGCTGCAGGCGGAGGCCACGCCCGGGACGGCGATGGCGGCGGACCGAGCGGGACTTCTCATCGTGCAGCGCTACGGCGGACGGGGAGCCTATCTCATGACCAGGGACGGCGGGCGCACCTGGCAGGTCTTGAACCTCGCCGGCGCCGGCGTCCCCTCCGGGGTCGCGGTGCGGGGAAGCTCCACGCTGCTGCTCGAGACGACCGCGGGTCTCCTGCGCTCGACCGACGGCGGCAAGACCTGGACCTACCTCGACTGATCCCGAACGCTTCCACTTCCCTGGATGGCAGGGGCCAAGCGGTCCCATCTGCGTCCGTGGCCCATCTCTGGAAGGAGTCGGTGCTCGGGGGGACAAATTGACCACGGTCACGGGTGCGATGGCCGAGTGGAGCGCTGGGAGGGTCGGCATGGCGAGCGCTGGGGACTACTTCGATGCGTTGCTCGGCGACACCGGCGGCTTTCTCGCGGCGCTGGACGAGCGCGGCGTCTGTCGCCACGTGGCGCCGGAGGTGCGCGAGGTTCTCGGCTATGACCCCGAGGAGATGCTCGGACGCTCGTGCTTCGAGTTCGTCGCCCTGGCGGACCCGGCCGCGGGGCCCAGGGCGATCGCCCGTCTCCTCGCGAGCAGGGGCCGGCTAGAGCGCCGGGTGCTGCCGGTGCGCCACCGCGACGGCGGTTACCTGATGATGGAGATTCTATTGCGGGATCTGCGCCGACGGGTGGACATCGGGGCGATCCTTGTGCACGCGCGGGACGTCACCGGCGAGCGGCAGGTGGCGACGAAGCTCGCCGAGAGCCGCACGGAGCTCGCGGAGGCGTACCAGTTCGCGGGGCTCGGCAGGGTGGCGTGGGACGCGCAGACGGGAGAGGTGGCGCTGTCCGCGCAGCTGCTGGAACTGCTGCAGTGGAAGCGGCAACCCTCCGCGCGCTGGCAGGATCTGCGCCACATGTTCGTGCACCCGGAAGACCTGGGCCGCGTCGAACTGGCCTGGGCCTCGGCCGAGCTCGGTGAGACGGTGCGGTTCGAGTGCCGCGTCGTCCGGCCGGACGGGAGCCTCAGGCACTGGCTGATGCAGGCCCAGGGCGTCCTGGGCACGGTGGGTGGGCAGGGACGGGTCACGGGGACGGTCATGGACGTCACGGAGCTGCGCCAAGCGGAAGAGGAGCTCTTCCGCGCGCAGAAGCTCGAGGCGCTGGACCAGCTGGCGGCCGGCATCGCCCACGACTTCAACAATCTTCTCACGGTCATCCGGGGCAACCTCTCGCTCGCGCGGCAGTCGGTGGCGGAGCAGGCGGACGTCGAGCCGCTGCTCGCGGAGGCGACGGCGGCCTGCGACCGGGCCGCCTATCTGGCCCACCAGCTCTCGAAGCATGTGCGGAGCAGCGAAGCCCAGGCTTTCTCGCCGACCAGGCTTGGGCCTCTCCTTGCGGACGTGATTCCGTTCCTCTTGCGCGGCTCGCGCGTCAAGAGCGAGATCCTGGCGCCGGACGACCTCGAGGAGGTGCGGGGCGACGCGGGCGAGCTCGCGCAGGTGCTGCAGAACCTGGTGATGAACGCGGTGGCGGCCATGCCGGATGGCGGGGTGCTGCGCGCGCAGGCGGAGAGTGTCGCGCTGCCCGACGCCGACCCGACCGTGCCCGTGCCACCGGGGCCCTATGTGCGCCTGCTGGTGGCCGATTCGGGCCATGGTGTCGCTCCCGAGCACCTGCCGCGCATCTTCGACCCCTATTTCACCACCCGTCAGGGCGGACAGGGTCTCGGTCTCGCCACGACCCGCCGCATCGTGCGCCACCACGAGGGACACATCGCGGTGCAGTCCAGGACCGGACAGGGAACGATCTTCACGATCTATCTGCCCGCGGCGCGCGCCGAAGCCCCGGTGGCAGCCGCGGCCGAGGCGCCGTCGCCCACCGAGCTGCGCCGCGAGCTGCGCGTCCTGCTGGTCGACGACGACGCTCCGGTGCGCAGGGCCGGAGCGGGCATGCTCAGGGAGCTCGGCTGCCGCGCCGAGGTGGCGGCGGGGAGCGTGGAGGCCCTCTCGCTGATGCGACGGTCGGTCACGCGCGGTAGGCCCTATGAAGTGGCGATCCTCGACGTCACCATGCCCGGCGATCTCGGAGCGCGGGAACTCTTCGAGCAGCTCTGGGCCATCCACCCCATGCTGCGGGGGCTTGTTTCGAGCGGCTACACGAGCCACGACGCGATGCTGGAGCCGGCCCGCTACGGCTTCCGTGCGGCCCTGCCCAAGCCCTACGACATCGCGGCGATGCGCGAGGCCCTGGTGGCGGCCATCGACGGGGAGCGCAAGCCGGGCCCGCGCTAGCGTTCGGGGCCGGACCGCAACGCGCCAAGCCCCCGGTCAACGCGCCGGGGGCTTGGCGCAGGTCACAAGTGATCGAGCAGCTCGCGCAGCGCCCGCACCCGCTGCTCCGCCACGTCGGGGTAGACGTCGTAGGGGTCGTAGAGATAGGGCATGAGGCCGGCGCCGCGGGCCCCCGCGACGTCGACGTCGAGGAGGTCGCCGACGTAGACCGCCTCGTGCGAGGCGAGTCCGAGCTGCGCGAGCGCCAGGCGGAAGATGGTCGGGTCCGGCTTTTCCACCCCGACCTGCGAGGAGTCGATCACGAGGTCGAGGTAGTGGGCAAAGCCGGCGAGTCCAAGGTGGGCCTCGGCGTTGCCGTCGGCGTTCGAGATGACGCCGAGGTGGAGGTTGCGGGCCTTGAGCGCCGCCAGGGTCGCGAGGGCCCCAGGCGCCGGGCAACGCCAGAGACCCTGTGGGTGCTCGCGGTCCTCGAGGTGGGCCCTGCGGGCGAATTCCGCCGCGGCCATGGGCGAGAGGCCGAGTTCCGCGGCGATGGACGAGAAGGACTCCTCGAACACCTCGTGTGCCTCCTGCCTTAGGGGCGTTCGCCCGTAGCGCAGGCTGCGCTGGCGCATCAGACGCGCTCCCGCGCGGCCGATCGCCTCGGGCGTGGCGCCGTCGGCCCCGAGGCGCCTGGCCAGTTTTGCGAGCCAAGGGTAGTCGAGCTCCAAAAGTGTGTTGCCGCCGTCGAAGAGGACGGCTTTGAGAGCGGGCACTTCGACGCCTCCCCCAGGCACCCGTGTCCACTTGCAGCGTAGCACAGGTCGGGCGGGCGAGCGCCTACTTTGCCAGTGGCTGGCGACACCGCGAGGAGGTCAGGAGGGGGCAGCGGACGCTACCAAAAGCCTCTCGGCCGGTGCGAGCGGCAGAGGCTTCACGGCGGGGAGCCACCCGATCTCCCGTGGTCCTGGTGGAGGGGAGGGGACAAGGGAGCGGGAGGCCGGAGCCGATCGGGCTTCGGCCTCCTGCGTGGGGAAGGTCAGTCCTTGATGTCGAGGGCGGGATCGTCGATGAACTTGCCCTGGTCGATGCGGACGGCTTCGGGCGTCTTCCAGCCTCTCCTGCTCGCCCAGTAGTAGAAGAAGATGGAGTAGATGATGATCACCACGAGGTCCCACGGATAGGGGATGATCTGGTGCGGCGCGCCGAAGTTCTTGGCTCCGATGTAGCTCATGATCAGCTCGACGACCAGCCAGGCGATGAGCCAGTAACCGGCCTTCAGGTGCTTACCCGCGAACTTCTCGCGGTCGCTCGTGAAGCTGGAGACGCCATAGGCGTAGAACACGACGCCGAGCAGAATGCCGAGCAGGACGATCCAGTCGTCGGTCCAGCCGGTCCAGTAGATGATCAGGCTGCAGAGGATGAAGGAGATCGGCGCGATCCAGTTCATGCCCTTCAGATAGAACGGGCGCTTGAGGTTCGGGGCCGTCTTGCGCAGCACGGCGGCCGCGATCGGGCCTGAGGTGAAGGTGACGACGTAGGCGTTCGAGACGACGCCCACGAGGAGCGCCCAGGACGGGAACGGCAGCAGGAAGATCAGTCCCAGGACGATGGTGCCGACCAAGGCGTAGGCGGGGATGCCGGTCTTGGGGTTGATCGACGCGAAGGCGCGCGGGAAGTAGCCGTTGCGTGACAGGGCGAGGAACACGCGGGCGGTGGAGCCGGTGTAGACGTTGCCGGTACCGGCCGGGGACCAGAGGGCGTCCGCGAACAGGATGACCGCCCACCAGCCGAAGCCGACGGTCAGGACGAGGTTGGCGAACGGGGAACTGAAATTGATGGCCGCCCACCCGTGCGCCAGGAGCGAAGCCGGCATGGCGACGATCCACGAGGTCTGCAGGAGGACGTAGAGCACGACGCAGAGCAGGATCGACCAGATCACGGCCCGCGGTACGTCGCGCTGCGGGTTCTTGGCCTCCCCGGCGAAGTCGACGGCCTGCCTGAAGCCGAAGAAAGCGAAGATGATGCCGCCGAGAGGCACGGCCTGCAGGATGGCGGACGTTCCGAACGGCGCGAAGCCGCCGGCCTTGACCGCGGTGAAGTTGGCGCCGTGGAAGTTCGTCACAAGGAGCAGAATGACGGTGAAGAAGGGAATCACGATCTTGATCATCGTCCAGACCGTGTTGGTTTTCGCGAAGACGTTGACGCTGAAGTAGTTCAGGAAGAAGAAGAGAATCATCAGCACGAACGCCGCCAGGAGCCCGAGGGCGCTCAACTGGGCGTGCACGTAGAGACCGGGGATGTAGACGTTCGCGTACTGCACCACCGCCTCCGCCTCGAGCGGAGGCAGGGACGCGAAGCCGAGCACCGCGGCCCAGCCCAGGACGAAGCTGACGAACGTGCCGTGCGAATATTGCGGGTAGCGCACCAGGGCGCCGGATTCCGGGATGGCCCCACCGAGCTCGGCGAACACGAGGCCGATCAGGATGACGGCGATGCCGCCGATGATCCAGGACAAGACGGCCGACGGTCCGGCGATGGCCGCGGACCGCATCGAGCCGTAGAGCCAGCCCGAGCCGATGATGCCGCCGATGGACGCCATGGTCAGGTCCAGAGCCGTCAGGCGCCTCTTCAGATGTCCCTCCCTGATAGGAGTGACACGTGCCATGCAAACTGACCTCCTTTCGTCGGAGCCAGTCCCCATACGCGGCCATGCTGTTGGCGCATCACCTCTCAAATGACCTATATACGGGGCCAGGCTCCCTCTTTACCGGCTGCGCGCATTTGGACCCATATGAGGTTTTGGGGACCCTCCGGCGATCGTCGCGGGTCGTAGGCATGGGTGCGTTGGGCGCGTGAGACCGAGGGCTGTTCGGCAGATCTCGGGGTCGGAAGCTTGCGGTGCGCCGACCGAACCTGTCCCCGCTGTGCGATGTGGGCATTAAAAAGCAGCGGCTCCCGAACGCCAGGCGCCCGCGAGCCGCTGGGAACCGGAACTCAGGCCAGCGTCGCCTCGACGTCGACGCCGAGCTCTCCGAGCCAGCTTCTCTTGAATTCCATTCTTATGGTCTTGAGGGGGTCGACGACCTGGCAGATCCTGAGGTCGCCCTTGGCGCTCAGAA
>JAJZIE010000079.1 GCA_021810725.1 Bacillota bacterium
GAATACGCCTGACGCCGCCGATTCGGGCCTCGTCGCGACGGCGGGCCCATCCTGGCGCATGGTCGTGGACCTTGGCGACCTCTCGGCCTCCCAGGCGATCTACCCCGGCGGCCAGTCGGAGAACCCCGTGTCGCCCGACTACGCGAGCTTCCTGCCCTACTGGCTCCACTACCGCTACCTGCCCTTCGTTTGGGCCAAATCGGCCGCGACAGGCCAGACAACCACGTACCAGCCCTGAGGAGGATTATCCATGCCGCAGGCTTCGCGCATCGCCGCCTTCGTCGCCGCGCTCGTCCTGACCTGGCTCCTCACGCTTTGGCTCGGTCCTTGGGGTCCGCTCGTCGCGGGCGTCCTCGCCGGCCGCTTCGCGCCCAGGCGTGGCGGGTTCACCTACCCAGCCCTGGGGGGACTCGTCGCGTGGCTCGCCTGGTTCGCCGCCACCGCCGCGACCGCCCCGCTCCTGTCCCTGGCTCGGCTTCTCGGTGCCGTCGTCGGCATCGGCGCTGTTGGCGGGCTCGCGCTGCCCCTCATCGCCAGCGTGCTCTGCGCTGTGGTCGTGGGGCTCGGCGCCATGGCGGGCGCCGCCGTCTTTGCGCTGATCCACCCGCAGCCTGCCGACTCCTCGCTTTCAGGCTGAAGCCACTTTCCGCCAGTCGCGGCGCAGGCACGATTGCACATACTGACCGGGAGCCACCATTCGAGGGGGCACCCCTGGTTGGACAATCTCCTCGCCGCCCGCATCCAGATGGGCTTCACGCTCGGTTTCCACATGCTGTTCGCCGCGTTTGGCGTCGGCTTTCCCATGCTCGTGCTGGCCGCGGAGGGCATCGCGCTGCGCGGTGGTCCCGCGCACTATCTGACGCTCGCCAAGACCTGGGGCAAGGCGAACGCCCTGTTGTTCGCCGTCGGAGCGGTCAGCGGCACGGCTCTCGCTTTCGAACTCGGCCTGCTCTGGCCCGGCTTCATGCTGTTCTCGGGCAGCACCATCGGCGCGGGCTTCGCCACCGAGGCCTTCGCGTTCTTCCTCGAAGCGATCTTCATCGGCCTCTATCTCTACGGCTGGAACCGTCTCACACGCCTGGGCCACTGGCTTGCCGGGATTCCCATCGTGATCGGCGGCATCGCTTCCGCCGCGCTCGTCGTTTCGGTCGACGCGTGGATGCAGCACCCGGTGGGCGCGGCGACTCTTCTTAGAGCGCCCGCGGCCGCGGCCCCGCTCGCCATGCTCTTCGGCAACCCGCACTGGCCCGTCATGGCGCTGCACGCCACCATCGCCTGCTTCGCCGCCACGGGCTTCACCCTGGCGTCGGTCTACGCCTACGGCATGTTGCGTGGCCGGCGCGACGAGGTGCACAAGGCTGGCCTCAAGATCGCCATGGTGCTCGCGACCGGCGCCGCCATCCTTATGCCCTTGACTGGCGACATGAGCGGCAAGGCGGTCGCCGCGTTCCAGCCGACCAAACTGGCGGCGATGGAGTCCCAGTTCCGCACCGAGACGGCGGCGCCGCTAAGGATCGGCGGCCTGCCGGACCCGAAGGCGCGCACGGTCCGCTACGCCCTCGAGATCCCCGGTGGCCTCAGCTGGCTCGCCTACGGCAGCGGCTCGGCCAAGGTCCAAGGGCTCGACCAGGTCGCGACCAGCGACTGGCCCGACGTACCGGTGACGCACGTGTCCTTTCAGCTGATGGTGGGCGCTGGCACGCTGATGGTCCTGATCGCCCTCTACTACTGGTGGAACCTGCGTCATAGGGGGCGGGGCCTGACGGGAAGTCTCCTCCGGACGCTCGTCGCGGGTGGTCCGCTCGCGTTCCTCGCGCTCGAGACCGGCTGGGTGGTGACGGAGGTCGGGCGGCAGCCCTGGGTCGTCTACGGTGTGCAGCGCACCGCGGACGCCGTCACGCCGGTGCACGACCTGTTCGGCTACCTCGCCCTCTACGCCCTGCTCTATCTCCTGCTTGGCACGACGGTGCTCTGGCTGCTCCGGCGGGTCGAGCGCGAGGCGCCAGCCCTGGAGGAGGCGGCATGACGCCCTGGGTGCCATGGCCGGACGTCGCCTGGCTCGTCGCGATCGCCGCCATGACCGCCTACATGCTCCTCGGCGGGGCCGACTTCGGCGGCGGCATCTGGGATCTTTTCGCCTGGGGACAGGACGCGGCGTCGCAGCGGCGGGCGATCGCGCGGGCGATGGGGCCGGTGTGGGAAGCGAACCACGTCTGGCTGATCTTCCTGCTGATCCTGCTGTTCACAGGCTTCCCGCTGGCCTTCCACCGGCTTGTCATCGGCCTCTACCTGCCGCTCAATCTCGTGCTGCTCGGCATCATCCTGCGCGGCGCCGCGTTCGTCTTCCGGGCGCACGGACGTCGCGGCGTCGGCCAGCAGTCCACTTGGGGCAGGATCTTCGGCGCCGCCAGCAGCCTGACGGTCGTGCTGCTCGGCGCGGCTCTCGCCGCCGTATCCGCCGGCGGGGACTTCATGGTGGCCTGGCGCTCGTATCTCAGCCCGTTCGCCATCCTGACCGGCCTCTTCGCTCTGGCCGCGGCCGCCTACCTAGCCGCGACCTACCTCACTTTCGAAGCCCAGGGCAGCCTGCGCGAGACCTTCCGCAAGCGGGCGCTGCTGGCGGCGGAGGCTGCCGGGATCGCCGCATTGCTGGACCTCGGCCTGATGAGCTTCGAGGCGCCGCGCCTCTTCATCCGCCTTGTGAACCCCGACATCCTCGGCCTCGTGCTGCTGGTGGCCCTGCTCGGCGTCGGATCGTACGTCAGCCTGCGCCACAGGCACGATGGGCTCGGCAGGTTCCTCGCCGCGTCGGCCCTGTCCGTGATGCTCTGGTCCTGGGCCGCCGCCCAGTGGCCCTACATCATCTATCCCGGCTTCACGGTGTACGGCAGCGCGGCACCAGACCTCGCGCTGCGTCAGGTGCTGACGCTGGTGCCTTTCGGCCTCCTGCTGCTTGTCCCGTCGCTCTGGCTTCTGCTACATGTGTTCAAGGGACGTCTGCCGATCGACGGCGAGGCCGGGCGTCGTCCGAACCCCGCGCGATAGCCACGCCGGCGTCCGGCCGCGACCATTCTCCGTGAGGCTCTTCCCTCGTACTCCGGCGCGGTGCGGAAGCGTGTTTCTTTCATCGCTGGCAGGTCATCCCTATAGAGTGTAGAAGGTCCAGGGTGCCGCCAGCGACGTTGCCTGCAAGCGGTCTTTCAGAGGACCATCGGCTAGGCGATCGCTTCCGCGGTCCATGGCAATCTCGGTCCGGCGCGGCAGGAATGAGGATGATCCGACATGCGGATCGGAAGGCTGCTCGCCTTGATCTCGATGGCTGCCCTGCTCGCGTCGTGCGGCAGCCCGCCGCAGAGTGCAGGCCATCACGGACATAAACGTTATACGGCCACGAAGGCCACGCGCACGCCCACGGGCGGCGCTGGAACGTCCACAGGGTCTCCCGGCGCGTCGCCATCGCCTGCCGCAAGCGGCACGACTCCTGCACAGACGCCGCAGATCACGAGCCCGCACCGGGTCGTGAACGGATGCGACCCGACAATGATCGATCCGGCAGGTCCGTTCGGCCTGTGCCTGGACGGCCTGCCGCACTTCTACTGCTGCAGTTCAGCAGCCACTGGCTGGTCTGGCGTTGTCGCGGGGATGGACGTCGACATCAAGGGCGCGGTGCCCATCGATCCCGAGACCGGCAAGCCTCAGAGCTCGGCGGTCCTGCTTCTAGGCCCGAACGGCTGGCACAAAGCGATTCCTGTCGCAGCAAGCGGCGCATTCGATCAGCATGTCACCTTTCCGACGGCGGGCGTCTACCAGATCGGAGTGCAGTATCGCGGGGCTCCCGCGAATCTTCAGACCTTCCCTGTCGCGTGGCGTTGGGATGTGCGTCAGGGGACCAGCGTCGCCGACATCTTTCCTTCCGAGATCGGCTACGTCCCGCAAGGCGACGTGTTGCTTATGGCGGAGATCGGGCGGCCAGCCACGTTCACGATCAGGCTCGAGACCGCGCAGGGCGTACCCCAGCCCGGCGCCAACCTGGCCATCGGCTCATGGCATCCCTTCAAGCAACCACCACCCCTGGCGAACGCGCAGGGAGATGTGACGTTTACCCTTCCAAAGACGGATTGGATCGAAAGCGCCGGTCAACTTGAACCCGGCCTCCTGCTGATGTCCTACGCGGACATCCGCCCGCAAGGGGACACGCTCATCGGCTTTCCCACGTGGCAAGGCGCAACCGCGTTGCCCACGAAGGCACCCTTTTCGGTCCGGCAGAACGGCATCCTCTATTACGACCTTGCAGACTTCCTTGCGCTGGCCACTGGCGGCAGCAGCTTCGGCGGACCAGGAATGGCTGCCCCCTACGCCTATGACGCATCGAACGCCGTCGTGTCGTTGAGCAACGAGATGAGTCGGTCCCAGGCCAGGGTCCTCCTCTCGACAGGCGCCGTTCAGAAGGCGACCTTTTCAGGCGTCTACCATCCGGTCACCACCTGGACGACCGTCGGTACGGTGAAGACGCTCATGCAAGGCGACCAAGCCTACTTGGCGATGCCGGACCTCGTGACGGTCGCGGGAGCCCTGGGCTGGGTAGCACCAGACGGCAGTGGAGGCATGTATTTCACGTTCCCATGGGTGCCCTGACCGCCCTGGCTCGTCTCAACAGTACCGGCAGTCCGTGACGCCTGGACACGATTACGGCGAACGCCGCCGATGGCGGCTGGCCATACGCGTCAGGCAAGCGGCGAACAATTTTCCTCCGGAACCCAGCCCTCGTCACCATTTGCGTTCCGGCACCGGATCCATCCCTCGACGGTCTCGAAGCCGGTGACCACCTCGCCCGGTGAAACGGTGAGTTCCATGCTGCTGTAATCTCGCAGGATCCGTGCGGTCCCGTCCATGCGCATGTCGAGATACGCCTCGTGAACCCAGCCGGAGACGCCTGTCCGAGCGTCCGTGCGCCAGAGCCCACCTTCGTCAGCTCGCCGGCATGCAGCCGGAGCGGCTGATTGTAGCTTCGCCGGTGGGTCGCAATGACACGGTACATGCGACTAGTCTGGTCCATGGGCCGGTCACCTCCCTCGTGCACTCCCTCGCGGCACACGTCCGACCCAAACAACGTAGACTACCCGCCGCTTTTACTGCCTAGACCCTTGGTTGCATCGGACTTCGGCTTGGTGTGCAGTCTCGCCCGATCCAGACAGCCTCGGATGCGGTTCGTGTACCTCGGGTCGGGGCTTTGCCTCCGGCTCCCTTCAGATTCCGCCTCGCGGCGGACACCCTGGCCTCCGGTTAACGGTTGGGGCAACCACCCTCCGTAGCGGACTTTCACCGCCAAGTCCTGCGCCCATGCCGGGCGTACAGAACGGGGCGCACGGCATACGCCGTGCGCCCCGAGCGACCTCCCGAGCTTAGCAGTGCGAGTGGCACGCCTCGCCGTCTTCCGTCGTGAAGGAGTGCCCGCAGGAGCACTGGTGCACGGCGTTCGGGTTGTGGATCGTGAAGCCCGCGCCCTCGATCGTGTTGATGTAGTCGATCTCCGCGCCCTTGAGCAGCGGAGCCGAATTCTCGTCGATCAGGAGGCGGACACCCTGCACTTCGGCGATGGTGTCGCCCTCGCGCTCCTCATTGTCGAAGGCCATGCCGTAGCTGTACCCGGCGCAACCGCCGCCCGACACGAACAGGCGCAGGCTGTACGGGCCGTTGCCTTCCTGAGCCATCAACTCCTGCACCTTCTCGGCCGCAGTCGTCGTAATCTCGACCATGTTCTCGCCTCCCCTGCACCCGTCGCCAAGCCGGCGACGATCTATGGGTGCATTATAGCACGAGAGCAGGTCCATTCTATCGGGTCGGGACGGCCAGCAAGAGCTGCAAGATCTCGCCGGCGACATGCTCGACGCGTACCGGCTCAAGGCCGGCCACTCGCAGGCTTTGTTCCGTTCGGCGATTGATGTGGTCGCCGATCAGCCAGACGCTCAAAGGATTGAAAACATCCTGCAATATGCCAAGCACGCCCTCGATCCGGACATGTTCGAGCAGCACGACCCGGCCGTCGGGGCGGACGACGCGCCGGGCCTCGCGCAGGCCGAGCACGGGGTCCGGAACGGTGCAGAAGACGAGCGTCGCGATCACCGTGTCGAACGACGCATCGGCAAAGGCAAGCTCCTGGACGTCCATCCGTTCGAGTCGGCATGGCACCTTGCACGGTTGGCTTCTCGCCTTGGCAAGCATCGCCGAGCTGAAATCCAACCCGGTGACGGACTCCACCTTGCGCGGATCGTAAAGCGGCAGGTTGCTGCCGGTACCCACACCCAGTTCGAGCACCCGTCCTCTGGCCTCGCCGACTGCCCGCTCGCGCCACTCGCGCCGGATATGCTCGTCGGCGAAGCGGTAGAGGCGAGCGGCGACTTCGTAGCGTCGCCTTGCGCGCTCCGTGGCGCGGAGGTTCCCGATCGGTCGGGAGCCGCCCATCAGGACAGTGGCGGCAGGAACCGGCCAAGGTCCGTCACAAGACCCTCCGCCTGCCCGAGGCCCAGGATGCAAAGGCGCAGACCCGCCGCGTAGCAGCTGCGGTCGAGGGCGTCGTGGCGCAGGGTCAGGACCTCGCCCTGGCTGCCGAGCAGCACCTCCTGGTGCGCCACGAGTCCAGGGAGTCTCACGCTGTGCACCGGAACTTCCCTCTCGCCTTGCTCCTCGAGGAGACGCTTGAGGCGTCTCGCCGTCCCGCTCGGCTTGTCCAGCTTGGCGGCGGCGTGCAGTTCAATGAGCTCGACCCCATCGAAATAGGGCTGGGTCAGCAGAGCCAACCGCTCGAGGAGCCAGGCCACGATCGAGAAGTTCGCGATCACGGCGCCTGGGATCCCTCGATCCCGGCAGAGGGCCGCGGCCTCCCGCAAGGCGGCGTCCGAGATCCCGGTCGTCCCGATGACCGGCCGCACACCCGCCCAAAGCGCAAGGCGGAGGTGCGCCTCGGCGACCTCCGCCTTGGTGAAATCACAGAGCACGTCCGGCCGCAGCGCGGCCATCGCCGACCCCACATCCGCGTAGATCTCGCGCCCGTCGCGCTGGCCGTGCCACAATTCGCCGAGGTCGCGGCCGGCGCTCTGATGGCCGACCGCACCCACGATCTCGAGGCCCGGCATGCGGTCCAGCGCGGCGCCGGTCGCCCGGCCGGTGCGGCCGGCCGGGCCCACGAACAGCACGCGGACGCTTTCGCTCATGTCAGCTTCTGAGCAGGCTCTCGAGGCGGAACGCCTCGCTCATGTCGCCCTGCAGCTTGACCCGGCCCTGCATGAAGAGCCCCATCGCCGAGACCTTCTCGGCCAGGAGATCTGCGAAATCCGACGTCGACAAGGTCACGGCCGCCTTCGGTTCGGCACCCTCGTCCGGCACCATCCCGACCTGCCCGTCCTGGACGCGCAGGCGGAAACGCCCGCCGCCATCCCCGGTAAGATCCACCACGTAATCCGACGAAATGCCCTTCAGCTTGTCCTGGTGCTCGTTCATGCGCGCGATCACGCCCTCGAGCAGTTCGTGTCCATCCATGCAGCATCCCCGCCTCGGTCGGCGGAAGCCTCCTCCCGATCTCATCTCTTGTCCTGCGCATGGTTCGGTCAGGCACCGGGGGATTCCTGTCACCAGGCCGCGGCGTCAGACCTCCTGCATCTGATATTCCGCGAGAAGCGCCCGGGCAATCACCATACGCTGGATTTCGCTCGTGCCCTCGTAGATCTCGGTGATCTTGCTGTCGCGCACGAGGCGCTCCTGCAAGGTCCCCGCCTGGTAGCCCTCGCCGCCCATCAGTTCGGCGGCACGCATGGTGCCCGCCACAGCCACCTTCGATGCGAAGAGTTTCGCCATCGAGATCTCCTTCGTCACGCGCTGCCCCTGCCCGTGCTTCCAGGCCGCCTGGTAGAGCAGGAGGCGCGCGGCCTCGAGATCGGTGGCCATCTCCGCGAGATGGGCCTGCACGAGCTGGCGGTCGGCGAGCCGCCGACCGAAGGTTTCGCGCTCAAGGGCGTAGCGGGCCACGTTGTCGAGGGTCGCCTGAAGGATGCCGACGCCCTGGGCCGCGATGCCGATGCGCCCGCCGTGCAGCGTCCTGAGGGCGATCTTGTAGCCCTCGTCGACGACGCCGAGCACGCGATCGTCCGGCACGAAGACGTCCTGCAGGATGACGTCCGTGGTGGCCGAGGCGCGGATGCCGAGCTTCTCCAGCGGCGGTCCGAAGGACAGTCCCGGGGCCTCCTTCGGCACGATGAAGCAGGTGATGCCGTGGCTGCGCTTCTCGGGGGACGTCACGGCGTAGAGCAGGTACTCGTCGGCCTGCCCACCGTTGGTGGTGAAGATCTTGCGCCCACTGAGGCGCCAGCCGCCCTCCACCCGCACCGCCTGGGTCTGCAAGGCGGAGGCGTCGGAACCCGCGTTCGGCTCCGTCAGGGAGTAGGCGCCGAGCACCTCGCCACGCGCCAGGCGCGGCAGGAAGCGCATGCGCTGTTCCTCCGTGCCGTGGTTGTACACGGCTTCGGCGTGGAGGGAGTTGTGCACCTCGAAGATGACACCGGTGACCGGGCAGGCCCGCGAGAACTCCTCGACGCAGAGCGCGTAGGAGAGATAGTCCGCGCCTTTGCCACCGTAGCGCTCGGGCAGCGTCATGCAAAGGAAGCCCTCTTCGGCCAGCAGGTGAAAGTTGCGCCAGGGGAACTCGTGGCTCTTGTCATACTCCGCTGCGTGGGGAGCGAACTCCCGCTGTGCGAGTGCGCGCGCCCGCGCGCGGGTGGCCTCCTGCTCCGGCGTCAGTGCGAAGTCCATAGCCAGCGCGGCGCTCCGCCGCCGGTCTGAGACCACCGGCGGAGGCACCGCCACCTCCTTCCATCCCACGGCGTTGCGCCGCGATCTAGTCCTGCTCCAGATGCAAGGCCTTTGCGGCCCCGGCGGGGTCCAGGCGCCGCTCGGCGACTTCCCCGAGCACCTCGTTCCAGCGTCCGTCGGCCTGGCTGCGACGCACGACGCGGCGCACGAGCTGGTCCGCGAGGGCGTCGCGCACCAGGCGCTCGGCCTCCTGCATGCGGCGCTGGTGCTGCTCGGGATCCGTGAGGCGCACCTCGGAATGGCGGATGATCGCGTCCGCGATCTCCGATACACCGATGTCCTGCTGCGCCTGTGCGGAGAGCACCGGCGGCAGCCAGGCGCGCTGCGGGCCGAGGTGCAGCATCTGGCGCAGTTCACGCATCGTCTGGTCCGCCCCGGGCCGATCCGACTTGTTGACGACGAAGATGTCGGCAATCTCGAGAATGCCGGCCTTGAAGGCCTGGACGTCGTCGCCGAGGCCAGGGACGACGACCACGATCGTCGTGTCCGCAAAGCCCATGACGTCGACTTCGCTCTGCCCGGCCCCGACCGTCTCGAGCAGGATCAGGTCCTTGCCGAAGGCCTGCAGCAGCTGGATCGCGCGCGGCGTCGCGCGCGCAAGGCCACCCAAATGGCCGCGGGTGGCGAGG
>JAJZIE010000080.1 GCA_021810725.1 Bacillota bacterium
GCCGCCTGCCGATCATCGTCACGCTGGACGCCCTCGACGAGGAGGCCCTGGTGCGGATCCTGCTCGAGCCGCGCAACGCTCTCGTCAAGCAGTACCAGAAGCTGTTCGAGCTCGACGGCCTCGACCTCGAGTTCAAGGAGGACGCCGTCCGGGCCATCGCGCAGGAGGCTTTGAAGCGCAACACAGGCGCGCGCGGACTGCGTGCCATCATCGAGGACATCATGCTCGACGTGATGTTCGACACCCCCTCGCGCAAGGATGTCACCAAGTGCGTCGTCACCAAGGAGGTCGTGCAGCGGCACGATGAGCCGCTTCTCGTCACCTCCGAGCGCAAGGGCCGCAAGAAGCAGGAAGAGACGGCCTGACAGGGGCCTTCGCTGCCCCATCCTCGCGAGAGGATGGGGCCTTTTCCATGGAGCCGTGGCCCTTCGGGCAGGATGGGCCTGCGCCGTGGCGAAGGACGCGGTAGGAACTTTCGGCCGGAACGCACAGCACGGGCGATGGAGGCGGTTTGCTTGGCGCTCGACTTCTCTCTGGGACTCCCCGAAGATGTGACCTCGCTGCAGGGCGTCGCGCGGGACTTCGCGCAGGCGCGCCTGCGCCAGCGGGGCCAGGATGCCGACCGCAGCGGCGAGGTGCCGTGGGACGTGCTCAAGGAGGCCGGCGAGCTCGGCCTTTGCGCGCCCGGCGTCGCGGAGGCGTACGGTGGCCCCGGCGTCACGGCGCAGGCGCAGGTCGCGATGATGGAGGAACTCGGCTGGGGCAACCTCGGGCTTGCCATGGCGATCGCAAGCCAGGGACTGCTGGCGGCGGCCATCGCCCGCCACGGCAGCGAGGAGCAGAAGCGCCAATACCTGCCGGCGCTCGCGGGCGAAGGCGGACTGCTGCTGGCTTCCTTGGCGGTCACGGAGCCGGAGGCCGGCGCGGAGCTCGAGATGGCGTCGCGGGGCGAGCAGCAGCGCGTGCGCACCGAGGCGCGGCGGACGGCGAACGGCTACCGGCTGGACGGCCGCAAGCGCTTCATCGTCAACGCCGGCACCGACGGGCTTCTCCTGGTACTGGCGCAGACCGACCCTGACGCGGGGTTGCACGGCGCCAGCCTGTTCCTCGTGCAGCAGGGCATGCCCGGTGTGCAGTTCCTCGGCCGCAGCGAGACGTCGGGCCTCAGGAGCCTGCAGATCGGCACCCTGGACTTCCAGGGCTGCGAGGTGCCCGAGGGCATGCGGCTCGGCGACGAGGGCCAGGGCTTCCAGATCGCGCGCGAGGTGCTCCAGCTCGGTCGGGTGCTCACGGCGGCGGCGGAGGTGGGGACGGCCAGGGCCGCCTACGAGGCGGCCGTCGCCTACGCGCGCGAGCGGCGCACCATGGGGCGTCCCATCATTGAACATCAGCAGGTGGCGGGCATGCTTGCCCGCATGCGGACGGGCATCGACGGCGCGCGCCTCCTTGTGCTGCGGGCGGCGGGCGATCTCGACGCCGGCCGCGATGCCGCGCTCTCGGCGGCTCAGGCCAACTTCCAGAGCGGCGACATCGCGACGCAGGGCCTGCGCAACGCGGTGCAGACTTTCGGCGGCTACGGCTTCACGCAGGACTTCCCCGTCGAGATGTGGCTGCGCGATGTGCTCGGCAGCCGCATCGCCTACGGTGGCGGCGACGTCCAGCTCCTCGAGGTGGCGGAGGCCATCGTCCGGGGCGCCTAGCCGGAGGCCGCAAGCAGGAACGCGCTCCCCCGCCGGTAAATCAAGCGGCGGGGGAGTGGTGCGCCATGCTTCAGGGAGCCCTCTCTTCGCTCAGGGCCAGCCTGTCCGAGGTCGCCTGGGGTCGCGAGCGGATCGCGGAACGCCTTCTGGTCGCGGTGCTCGCCGAGGGCCACGTCCTGATCGAGGACGTGCCGGGGGTCGGCAAGTCCTCACTCGTCACGCGCCTGGCGCAGGCGCTCGGCGTCACGTTCCAGCGCATCCAGTGCACGCCCGACCTCCTGCCGTCGGACGTGACCGGCTACACCTACTACGAGCCACAGGCTCAGACATTCACGTTCCGACCCGGTCCCGTGCTCGCGAACCTGGTGCTGGTCGACGAACTGAACCGCACGTCGCCCAAGACGCAGGCGAGCCTGCTTGAGGCGATGGAGGAGCGGCAGGTGACGGTGGATGGCGTGCGCCACCCGTTGCCCTGGCCGTTCATGGTGCTCGCCACCGAGAACCCGATCGAGTTCGAAGGCACGTTCCCGCTGCCCGAGGCGCAGCTGGACCGCTTCCTGCTCCGCCTGCATCTCGGCTACCCGGACGCGGGTGCCGAGCTTGCGGTGCTGCGCGCCGAAGGCTTCCGGCAGAAGGCGCCGGAGCTGCAGCCGCGGATCGCGCCCGAAGAGCTCCGCGAGGCGACGGCCGCCGCGCAGGCCGTGCCTGTCGGCGAACCGGTGGCGCAGTACGCCTTGCAGGTTGTGCAGGCGACGCGCGCGCACCCGTCCCTCTCGCTCGGGGTCTCGCCGCGTGGGGCCATCGCGTGGGTGCGGGCGGCGCGCGCCCTCGCGTTTCTGCGGGACGAGACCTACGTCGCTCCCGACCATTTGCGCGAGATCGCCGCCGACGTGCTGGCGCATCGTCTCGTCGTGCGCGCGGATGCCGCCATGCGCGGCGTGACGGGAACGTCCCTGGTGCAGGAGGTGCTCGCGCGGACACCCCTGCCTGGTTTCGCGCCCGGGCGTTGAGATGGGGCCTGCGCCGCGCCGGGCCCTTTCTCGTGCCGCTCGTGGCACTTGGCGGCATCGCTCTGGCGCCCGGGCCGATCTGGACGTATGTCGGCCGGCTCGCGCTCTTCTTCTTCCTCACGGCGGCCCTCGGCTGGCTGCTCGCGGCAGGCGCGAGACCGGAGGCGCGGGTGCTGACGCAGGCGCCCGAAGCCGGCGACTTCGTCGAGATGGAAGCCGTGTGGCGCAGCCTCTGGCCCGGCTTCTGGCGCGTCACGATCCGGGACGGCCCCGCGCAGAGGGTGCACGAGGGCTGGTTCGGCGTCGGGCGCTTGCGCCTGGGCTGGGCCGAGGCCGACGTTGGTCGCGGCGTGCACCGCTACGAAGTCTCCCTGACCTATCGCGACCCGCTCGGGCTTTTGACGCGGACCTTGCCGGCGCGGGTGGAGCTCGAGGTGGCCGTGCGGCCGCGGATGGTGGCCTTCGCCCCGCAGATCGTGGCGCGTCAGGGGGACGAGAGCCTGCGCGGTCTGCGCCGGGCCCAGGACGAGCACGAGTTCGCGGGCGTGCGGCGCTACGAGTCCGGGGACCGCCTGTCGCAGCTGCACTGGCCGCAGACGGTGCGCACGGGGCAGTTGCAGGTGCGGCAGACGCTCCGCAGCGGCCGGCAGGTGCGCGAGATCCTGCTGGATACCCAGCGCCGGGACTATCCGGACCCCGACAGCTTCGAACTCGCGGTGAGCGTCGCGGCCTCGTTCGCGTTGACGGTGGCCGGCCAGGGTGGCAGCGTGGCTCTCCATGCCGGTCGCTGGAGCGTCAGGGAGGCGCAGGGCACCCGGGCGAGACTCCTTGAAGCGCTGACGACGGTGGAGGTGAGCGATGGGCCGCTCGATCCGCAGGCCGGTCGCCACACCCTCTTCATCGGCCCGCCCGAGGCCGTGCGCAGGCTCAAGGCGGGGAGCCCGGACGCGTACGCCGTGGCGGTCGGCGAAGGACCGAGCCGAGGTGACTTGGCCGTCAGGAACTTCGCCCAGCTCCTGCGGCTCGGACGCAGGGTGCGGACTTGATCCGCCGCGGCGGGTTCGGCGCCCTCTGGTCCCTGCCGGTGGCGATCGCGTTCTACGAGAGCGTCGGTGGCGGGTCTGGCCTGCTCGTTGTTTACGCGGCAGTCTATGCGCTGCTCGGCTTCGACCAGGCGGTGCTCCGCCGCCGGGGCCTGCGCCTCTTGTTCTCGGTCGCGGCCATCGCGCTGGCGACCGGTCTCTGGCCCCACGGCACCATCCTGCCCGCGGTCTCCCACCTCGCGGCGAGCCTTCGCCGGATGTCGCCGAAGGCGCTCGGCACCGCCGATGCGACGCTGCTCTTCGCGCTGCTCCTGCCTGCGCTGATCGGCCTGTTCGAACTGGGGGGCGGCCTCGCCTGGCGGCTCACGCAGTTCATCCTCGGCATCGCGCTCGTGGCTTTCGTCGGCAATCTCGAGGTGAACGTCGCCTTGAGCGCCATCGCCATGCCCGCTGGCTTCATGCTGGTCCGCTACCACGACCTCGCGCGGCAGCCGGCGCATGGGCGTCGTTCGCTACAGCTCTACGCCGTCCTCGGCGTCGGTGCGACGCTGCTTCTCGGGCAGAGCCTGATCGCGCACGGGCCGGCGCCCGGCAGCGGGCCCGGCGCGCGGCAGGGCTATCCGCTCGACATCGCGCACCTTGACGTCACCCTGACACCGGAGACGAACGCGGCCTTCTTCGCGCAGTCCAGGCAGCCGTTCTACTGGCAGGTGTTCACCGCCTACGACTACACCGGTCAGGGCTGGCGCCACACGGGCTCGTGGCGGGTCGTCAGGCCGGGTGGGGAGGGCCTGCGGCCGCAACGGGGCACGCGGCTTGTCGTCGAGCGCATCGAGGTCAAGGGAAACCTGCCCACGGACCCCGTGGCCGGCAGCGTCGTGGAGGTGCTCTCCCCCTCGGCGCCCTGGCGCTACGACCCTCGCAGCGGCGCCTACGCCGTGCCGGGACGCGACATCGAGATCGTGGCCGCGCTGCCGCGCGTCGGACTGCAGGACGCCGAGCGGGTGGCGGTCGGGGGGCAAGGGGCGCCCACGGCCGCTCTCCGGCTGCCCCGGGACCTGCCGGCCGCGCTGCGCTCGCTCGCCCGCCGCATCGTCCGCGGCGTGCGGCCGACCGTCGGGGCCGAGGCGGCGGCGATCATCGCCTATCTGCACAGCCACGAGCGCTACTCGCTGCAAGTGCCGCCCGACGGCGGCCACGACTACGTCTGGGATTTCCTCTTCCTGCACCATGCCGGCGACTGCAACAGCTTCTCGTCGGCGTTCGTGGTCCTGGCGCGCCTGGACGGCATCCCGGCGCGCTGGGTGGCAGGCTACCTGCCGGGAAGCCTGGCGGCGGGCGGACGGCTCGTCACCGCCGCCGACGCGCACAGCTGGGCGGAGGTCTGGGTGCCGCGACAGGGCTGGCTGCCGCTCGACCCGACGCCAGGGTTCAGCCTGCCGCGGCTCCAGAGCCGCGCCAAGGCGCAGCCAGGCGCGAGCGCGACGGGGCAGCTGCCGCAGGTGCGGGTCGGGCGGCGGGGACGACTCGAGGCGCTGAACGCTCTGGCGCGCGCGGCGCAGGCGCTGGGACCGATGGGAGGCGGGCGGGCGAGCCGGGGCCCCGGCGACTTGTGGCTCGTACCGGCCGCGCTGCCGCTCCTCGTTTTGGCGGCGCTTTGGGCGATCGGCGCGAAGAGGCGTCTTGTCCTCGGACTCAGAGCGGTGTCCTACCTGCTGCGGAGGCCATGGCGCCCCCAGGACACCGTGCGGCAGTGGCTCAAGGGCGAGGCGCCGGAGCTTTGCCGATTTGTCGAGTGGCGGCTCTACGAGCCGGGCGGCCCCTGTCCCGTCACAGGCCACGCCGCCTTGCGGTCCTGGCTTGCGCTAATGCGCCGGTGGCTGGGGCGCCCAGGCGAAGCGGCCTAGCGGGCCATGCGACAAGCCATGGCCGATGCCACGTAAAGACTCCCGCAGAGGTCGGGCGCTGCGCCCTTGGGCCCGCATGGCGGACGGGAGCTCGCATCATGAAGAGCTCGCGGCGCAGATCTTGTCCCGGCGGACCCGGCGGACCCGGCGGCCGCGGCGCTTCGATGATCGGCGCGCCAGAAAACGGCAGAAAGTCGCGCCGCACACGACATATCCCGCCATCCCCGCCGCCATACTAAGCGCTGGACGGGGGGATGGCGGTGGATTACGCGGCGGGGATCTTCACCTTCGTGCAGTTCTTCTTCGCGGTGGTGATCGGTCTCTATTTCTGGAACCTGCTCAGGAGTCAGCAGGGCAGCCGGGTGGCGATCGATCGCGAATCGCGCAAGGAAGTGGAGAAGCTCAGGCTGCTGCGTGAGATCTCCCTGTCGGAGCCTCTCTCGGAGCGCACGCGCCCGACCAAGATGGACGAGGTGATCGGGCAGGAGGAGGGCATCCGGGCCCTCCGGGCGGCGCTCTGCGGGCCGAATCCGCAGCACGTCCTGATCTACGGGCCGCCGGGCGTCGGCAAGACGGCCGCGGCGCGCCTGGTGCTCGAGGAGGCCAAGCGGGCCAAGCACTCGCCGTTCAAGCCGGACGCGAAGTTCATCGAACTCGACGCCACCACCGCGCGCTTCGACGAACGCGGCATCGCGGATCCGTTGATCGGCAGCGTCCACGACCCGATCTACCAGGGGGCCGGCGCCATGGGCATGGCGGGCATCCCGCAGCCCAAGCCGGGCGCGGTGACGAAGGCGCACGGCGGCATGCTGTTCATCGACGAGATCGGCGAACTCCACCCCCTGCAGATGAACAAGCTCCTGAAGGTCCTCGAGGACCGCAAGGTCTTCCTCGAGAGCGCCTACTACGCGAGCGAGGACCCCAACATCCCGCGCCACATCCAGGACATCTTCGAGAACGGCCTGCCGGCGGACTTCCGCCTCGTGGGCGCCACGACGCGCCAGCCCGAGGACTTGCCGCCGGCCCTGCGCTCGCGTTGCGTCGAGATCTTCTTCCGCCCCCTGCACAAGGCGGAGGTGCTGAAGATCGCGGACGGCGCCGCGCAGCGCGTCCAGCTCGCGATGGAGGGCGGCTCGCTCGACATCGTCGCCGAGTACGCCCAGAACGGCCGGGACGCCGTGAACATCGTGCAGATCGCGGCGAGCCTGGCGCTCACGGAGTCGAGGCAGCAGATCGCGCGCAGCGACGTCGAGTGGGTGGTGGCGGCGCAGCAGTACACGCCGCGCGTCGAGCGGCGCATGCCGGACGAGCCGGAGGTCGGGGTCGCGACGGGGCTTGCCGTGGTGGGCCCGAACGTCGGCACCATCCTCGAGGTCGAGGCGACGGCCTCGCGGGTCGGCCGCGGCCGCGGCCACGTGACGATCACCGGGATGGTGGAGGAGGAGGACATCGGCGCGCGGGGACACACCCTGAGGCGCAAGTCGATGGCGAGATCCTCGGTGGAGAGCGTCCTCACGCTGCTCGGCTCCGCCCTGCACGAGGATGTCCGGGATTACGACCTCCACATCAACCTGCCCGGCGGCATGCCGGTCGACGGGCCGTCCGCCGGCGTCACCATCGCCGTCGCGGTCTACTCGGCGATCACGCAGCGCAAGGTGGACAACCTGCTCGCGATGACGGGCGAGATCTCGATCCACGGCGAGGTGCGGCCCGTGGGCGGCGTGCCCGCGAAGGTGCGCGCGGCTGCCGAGGCAGGGGCGCGTCGCGTCCTGGTGCCGCAGGAGAACGACCAGGAGATCCTGCACCAGATGGGGGTCGAGGTGATCGCCGTGCGCCGTCTGCAGGACGCGCTCGGCTACGCCCTCCTGCCCGCGCAGACCGGGGCGGCCGGCGCCGTGGCGGTCCCGTCGCAGAGGCCGGTGGCGGCCGCGCCGCTGGCGGCGCCCAACCAGGACGTCGGCGCCTGAGCGACGATAGGAGCGGGGGCGCCGGGCGCAGAACCTCTCGCCCATGGACATCGCGAAGAGCGAACGGACCCTCGCGTGGATCTGGCTGGTGCTGGCCGTTGTCGCTGCGTCGACGGCGGCCAGCCTGTTCCGTCTCGCCGCCTTGCCCGCCCTTGAGGCCGCCGGCCTGCGGCTCCTGCTCTCGGGGCTCGTGCTGCTGCCTTTCGGCGCCCTGGGACTGCGCCGGCTCGGACGGCAGGAAGGCGGGGCGATCCTCCTCGCGAGCCTGGCGCTCGCGGTACACTTCGGTGCCTGGGTGGAATCGCTCTATCTGACGTCCGTCGCGTCGAGCGTCGTGCTCGTCTCCGCGAGCCCGCTCTTCGTGCTGCTCTGGGAGCTGCTGGGGCGGGAGAGGGTCTCGCGCGGGCAGTGGTTCGGCGCGGCGATCGGTCTCGCGGGCGTGGTCGTCATCTCGTTCGCGGACTCCCACGGCCAGCGCGGCGCCCTGACGGGCGACCTCCTGGCGCTGCTCGGCGCCTTCGCGTTCTCCGTCTACCTGCGGGCCGGACGCAAGGCGAGGCGGAACCTGCCGGTCCTCAGCTATGTGGCGCCGGTTTACGCCATCGCGGGCGCGGGCCTTCTGCTGCTCCAGCCCCTGGTCGGCCACGTGCTCTGGCCGCTCGGCCCGTCCGCCTGGCTGATGACCGCGCTTCTGGTGCTGGGGCCGACCCTGATCGGCCACACGGGCTTCAATTTCGCCCTGAGGGCCGTGCCCGCGAGTTCGGTCGCGATGGCGTCCCTCCTGGAGCCGCTCGCGGCGGTGCTGATCGCCTGGCCGCTTTTGCATAGTCTACCAAGGGCGAGCGACGTGGCAGGCGGCGCCATGACGGTGATCGGCCTGATGATCTTCGTGCTCGCGCGGGCCGCGAGCAGCAGCGGCGCCTTGGGCAGACTGTAGCTGGGCGCGGTGCCGCCGCGGGCTCTGGTATAATGTGCGCGAGTTCCGCCAAGGGGTGTTCTTTTGCAATATCCGCTGCTGCCGCTGCGCGGCGTGCTGGTCTTTCCCGGACTCGTCGTCCCTCTCGAGATCGGTCGCGAGCGTTCCGTGCGGGCGCTCGAACGTGGCTGGGAGGGCGACCACCACATCGTGTTCGCGAGCCAGCGCGACCCGCACGAGGATGAGCCGACCGCCGAGGACATCTTCGGCGTCGGCGTGCTCTGCGAGCTGAAGCAGGTCGTCAAGCTGCCGGACGGCACCTTCAAGGCGGTCGTCTACGGCGAGGAGCGCGTGCGCATCACGGGCTACACCGAGGAGCAGGAGCTTTTCCTGTGCGAGACCGAGCCCCTCGCCGAGGGGCCGGCCCCGGACGACGAGGAGACCGCCGCGTCGGTGCTCTCCATCGTGCATCTCTACGAGCAGTACCTGAAGCTCGGGCGGCGCCTGCCCGGCGACGCCAGCCTCAGCATCTCGACCGACGAGCCGGGACGGCTTTGCGATGCCGTCGCGGCCAACCTCGAGATCCCGATCGGCGAGCGCCAGGAGGTGCTCGAGACGCTCGACGTGCGCGAGCGGCTCGACCTCGTCCACCGCATTCTCGCCAAGCAGATCGACCTGCTCGAGCTCGAGCGCAAGATCCACCAGCGCGTGCGCGGCCAGATGGAGAAGAGCCAGAAGGAGTACTACCTGCGCGAGCAGATCAAGGCGCTCCAGCAGGAGCTGGGGGAGAAGGACGACCCCCAGAGCGAGGCCGAGGACTGGCGCTCCAAGGTCGAGGCGGCGCACCTGCCGCATGAGGCCGAGGAGAAGGCCCTGCGCGAGGTTGAGCGCCTTG
>JAJZIE010000081.1 GCA_021810725.1 Bacillota bacterium
ACGACCAGCCCGAGCAGCGAATAGCCGTAGTTGCTGTATTTCATCTTGGTGTTGTGCTCGAGGACGAGGGCGGTCTCGCGGATCTCGCGGGCGAACCGCTCGGGATCCGGGAACGGCCGCTCAAGGCTCCAGTAGTCCGAGTCGAGGCCGTCCCGGATGACGCCCGCGCCGTGGGACAGCAGTTGGCGCAGCGTAACCTGCCGCCACCTCGCGTCGGCGTGGCTCCTGAGCCACGGCACGTACGTCGCCACCGCGTCGTCGATGCGCAGCCGGCCGTCCTCCTGCAGCAGCATGACCGCGGTCGCGGTGAACGTCTTCGAGTGGGACGCGATGCGGAAGACGTGTCCCGTGGTCATGGGAACTTTCCGCTCGAGGTCGGCGTAGCCGTACGCCTCGTTGATGAGGACCTGCCCCTTGTGCGACACGGCGACCACGAACCCCGGGATCGTCTCCTCCTCATACCGATCCGCGAGCCACGACTTGATGAAGGTCGTGGCCTTCGAGAGCGCTTGCCGATCCATGGGCGTCCTCCCTGCAGGTCTGCTTTCAGCTCTCGCACCGGGCGGAAGTTCGCTGAGTGGGCAACAGGGTTCCTGCCGCGGCCTCCGGGCAGGGGTGGACGCAGGCCTGGCCCTCGAACCCGTTCGACGCCCTGCAGCCGTACGGCGAAAGGCGCGACCGGCGCCAAGGCACGGGCCGGTCGCGAGCGTCAAGTTTCAGACGATGATCGGCTGGCGCAGGAACGGGGACAGGAGCTCGTAGCCGGTCTCCGTGACCAGCACCTCGTCTTCCACTTCGGCGCCGCCGAATCCGAGCCGCTTGAGCCCGGGCTCGATGCAGAGCACCTCGCCCGCGACCAGCGTCCCTGTCTGACCTGGGATCAGGTACGGCCACTCCAGCGTCTCGATGCCGATGCCGTGGCCGAAGAAGCCCGAGAGGTACGCCGCCGACTTCGTGCCGGCAGCGGCCGCACGGATCGCGTCGATCAGCCCCTCGACCGTCTGGCCCGCATGCACGGCGGCGAGCGCCGCCGCCTCGATCTCGTGCGCGTCGCGCAGCAGCTGATAGGCGCTGTCCTCCGCCGGACTCACGAGCACCGTCCGCTCGAGGTCGAAGCCATAGCCGCCGGCCGCCCCGACGAAGTCCATCGACACGAGATCGCCGGCCTTGATGCGCGCGTCGGTCGCCGGGGGCCAGCGCGACCCCACCGCTGACGCCTCGCCGGCGTGCACGCGCAGGTAGCGCACGAAATCGGCTCCCGCCGCCATGGCCCCCGCCATGCCGGCGGCCGCCACGTCGCGCTCGCGGGCACCGGCCCGCACCGCCTGCACCGCGACCTCGAATCCCGCCGCGGCAACCTCGGCAGCGCGGCGCATACCCAGGACGTCCGCCGGCGACTTGCGCCGCCGCATGGCGTGCAGTTCGCTGTCAAGGCTGCGCCAAGCAACGCCGGGCAGGTCCCGCCGCACCGCGTCGAACAGCCCGAAAGGCGCGATGTCGCCGCCACCGACTCCCCAGGCGGCGTCCGCGGGGCCGAGTCGCCGCAAGGCAGCCGCAACCGCCGCGGCCACGTCGGGGCTCGACTCCACGTCGAAGTGCGGGCTAGCGAACGGCCGCACAAAGCGGTCGACGAAGAGGACGGGTTTCCGCTCCGCAGGGAGCACCAGAGCCACCTGCCCAAGCCCGCTGATCTGAGGGGCGTCGGCCGAACTCGGGAACGGCGGCAGAAAGCCTGTCAGGTAACCGACGGGCCCAGGGCGGTCGTAGAACGAGCGCCCGAAGACCAGGACCCCCCGCAGCCCGGGGTTCTCTGCCAGGGCTGCGAGGCCGTCGAGCCGCGCGTGGATCTCGGTTTCCGGAATCTGCATCGGTGGCCCGGTCCCGCCGCGGCGCCGGGGCCTGCACGTGGCATGCCCGGGCCTGCCGGACCGGTTCTCTCCCCTTTCGTCGGTCGTCTCGGGGCGGGGCGCCGCCAGGCTCCCGCTGTGCGTCACATGGTCTTCTCCTCCCAGGTGCCGCTACCCTCCGCGAAGCGTCCCGGCCTGAGATCCCGGACGTCGATGCTTGGGGCGCCGCTGCCCGCGATGATCTCCGCGAGCGCCATCCCCGCCCCGGGAGCGAGCATCAGTCCAAGGCCGGAGAAGCCGGTGAGGAGGTAGAACGAGCAAAGGCCGGGGTGTTCACCTACGATACCGCTCATATCCGGCGTGTTCTCGACGAGCCCCGCCCAGCCGCTCTCGAGGCGTAGCCGTTCCAGCACCGGGACGCGGTCGGCGAGCTCCGGCCAGAGCGTCTCCTCGAACCGCCACCGGTCCCAGTCCCACGAAAAGCCGACAGCGTCGTCGGGCATGGCCTTGCCGACCAGAAGCCGGCCACCGGGCTCGGGATGGAAGTAGAGGCCCCCAGAGGCGCCGACGAAGGGATAGGCCGCGAACACGTCCTCGGCCGGGCGGCAGAGATAGACCTGGCGCACCACCGGAGTCACGGGGACCTCGAGGCCGGCCAGCCGCGCCACCTCGCCTCCCCATGCGCCCGCCGCGTCGATGACGCCGCGCCGGGCGGAGATGGTCGAGCCTGTCGTCCGCACCCCCGCCGCGCGACCTCCTTCGACGGTGATCTCCACCACCTCTTCGTCGACGAAGGTCGCGCCAAGTTCCCCCGCCTTCTGCCTCAGCCCGCGCATCACCTGGTAGGGATCGAGGAAGCCGTCGCTCTTGCCGAAGATCGCCCCTGTCAGGTCGTCCGTGCGCAGCTCCGGATAGCGGCGACAGAGCGCGGACGCATCCAGGCGCTCCAGATCGACGCCGAGACGCTCCTGCAGGTCGGCACGCCGCAGGAAGCCCTCTTCGTTCTGGCGGTTCATCAGGAAGAGGTACCCCTGCTGGCGGAAGTTGATCTCGGGCCCGGGTCCTCCCCTCGTCGCCGTCCTGACCGAAAAATCCTTGAAGAAACGGATGCTGTACTGCGCGAGCTCGATGTTCACCCGACTTGAGAAGAGATCCCGCACGCCGCCGGCCGAGAGGCCCGTGGACGAGCGCTGATGCAGGGGGTCCTGCTCGCACACGGCCACGGAATCGACGACGCCGAGCGTCAGCAGATGGTAGGCGGCCGAGAGTCCTAGGACGCCGCCCCCCACGATGGCCACATCCACCGTCTGCGCAGGCAAAGCTGCACCTTCCTTGGAACCGGCTTCGCGTCCGCGCCAGGCCCTCCGAGCCGGCCCGCGCGCTACGCCTAGGATTCGCCCAGCCTGCGAAGGTTGCCTCCAAGAGCGGGGCCCGCCTCGGATACCTCAGCCCGGGCCTCGCTCTGCCTCAACTTTCCGGCAGGTGGTCGGTCCGACCAGACAGAACTGCGTGCTCGAGGTGAGCGCGTGCTATCGCTGTATGCGACCGGGGATCTCATGCTCCAGCGACCTATCGCGGACCTCGAGCATCAGGGCCTGCGCGGCTGGCAAGAGCGCTTCCAGACGGCCTCGCTCGTCTTCACGAACCTCGAGCTCGCCTTGACGAACCGAGGCGAACGTGCCGACAAGCTCGTCAACCTGCGCGCCGACCCCGAGCTCGCGGGCGAATTGCCACGTTTCGGCGTCGATGTCGCCACGCTCGCCAACAACCACGCCATGGACTACGGCCTGACCGGCCTCAGGGACACGCTCGCGGCCTGCGCGGCCGCCGACCTGCCTACGGTCGGAGCCGGCGAGGACGCGACGGCAGCCATGCGCCCGCAGATCCTCAGCCGCGGCGGCCTGCGCGTCGCGTTCCTGGGCTTCGCCACCACCCTGGCGCTCGGCGCCTCCGCAGCCCCGGACCGGCCGGGGCTGGCGGGCATCCGCGTCGTGTCGCGCTACGTCGTCGATCCCGTGACGGTCGACGAGAATCCGGGCATCGCGCCGTACGTCGAGACGGAGCTGATGCCGGGGGACGCGGATCAGGCCGCTTTCGCCGTGGCCCAGGCGAAAGCGGCCGCAGACGTCGTGGTGGTGGGGATGCACTGGGGCATTCCGCACGGCTGGACCGCCGCGTTCCAGCGTGAGCTCGCGGACTACCAGCAGCCTCTGGCCCACCGGCTGATCGACGCCGGCGCCGACGCGATCTTCGGCCATCATCCGCATGTGCTGCACGGCATCGAAGTCTACCGCGAGCGGCCCATCTTCTACAGCCTCGGCAACTTCGTCTTCCACTCGATCACCCGCGCCCAGCCGGAGCTTGGGCGACCCTATCCCTTCTACAGCTGGCGCTCCTTGCGCAGCGAGCTGAACCACCTGGGCGGTGTGGCACGCCTCACTTGGCATGCGGCTGGTCGCCCCGCAAGCGCAGAATTCCTGCCCGTCCGGCTCGACGCCGCGGGCGACGCCTGCCCTGCCGGCGCTTCGGATGCCGAAGCGGCGCTTTCGCGCGTCGAGATGCTGTCGGAGGCGTTCGGCGCCCACCTTTCCCGTACGGACCAGGGGCTGCGCATCGCGCTGGAGGCCTAGGACAGAAGAACCGCGGGGTCTTGGCGGCACATCGGTCCCTTCGCTGTCGCCCACGACCCGTCCATGGCGGCCGGCGCTCACCCGCCCCGGCCGTCGTCCCCCGCGACCGGCACGAGACTCAGGAGGCGTCGGGCGTAGGCGCGCGCCCTCTCCAGATCGCTCCTGCGGCATCGCGCCAGCACGAGGCAAATCGTCGCCTCCTCCAGGACGCCTCGCGTCAGGTCGACGGACTTCATGGCCACGTCGTCGACCTTGAGCTCTCGCACCTGTGGATCGTGGTACGACACCAAGGCGCCACGGCGCTGCAGCTCGACCATCACGCGCAGCGCTGGCGAATGCCTCGCATCGCCCTCGGCCGCTCCGCAGGATACCCCAAGCACCAGTACCCTCGCCCCGGCCAACTCGTCGCCGTCGGCCGCGAGAACCGCCTCGACCCGCTCCACCACGTGCCTCGTCGAGGCGTGGTTGGTCTCGATGGCGGTCTCCAGGGTTCGCATCGGCAGGCCCTTGCGCCGGGCATACCAGCTGAGGTTCGCCGGATCGACCGCGCCGCATTCTCCCGCGACGCCGGCCGCGCCAAGGAACGGCCTGAAGTCCCGTGACCTGGACGCGGCCCGCATCGCCTCGAAGAAGTCAAGGTCGATCCGCTCGCAGAGGAGCGCAAGCTCGGCCGCAAGGGCGGCGTTGACGCCCTGGAAGGCGTGCTCGAGCAGGATCGCCATCTCCGCCAGCTCAGGCGAGGAGACCGTACGGCACGTCGGCACGACGTGTTCGTAGAGCGACCGCGCCATGTCGCCGCAGGCCGGCGTCACGCCACCGATCAGCCGCGCTGGACCAAGTCTGTGGCGTCGGCCGCGCGGGCCGGCGCCCTGAGGCGCGCTGGCGAGGTAGAAGTCCCGTCCGGCGCGCCCCAGCCGCCGCCTGAGGCCCGGCAGCAGGAGCGCCCTGGTCGCACCGGGATAGCTCGCGCTCTCGACCACCACCAGCGCCTCCGGTTGCGCCCCTTCCACCGTCAACCTGGCGGCGGACTCGAGCGCGGCGCTGTCCGGCGTACCGTCCGTGTGGACGGGCGTCGGCGCCGCAATCACCACGGCCGCGCTGTCCAGGATGGCCGCCGGCCTGGTCGTAGGTTCGAAGAGTCCGGTTCGCAGCGCCCGCCTCAGCCTGCGGGCACTCACGCTTTCCACCCCGGGCCTGGCGTGGCCGAGTTCCTCCACCCGGCTGCGGTCCGGGTCGTAGCCCGTCACCGCGAAGCCGGCTTCGGCCAGGGCGATGGCCAGAGGAAGTCCGGCGTAGCCGACACCGACGATGAAGACGCGGCTGCCTGCCGCCAGGGCCCGCCTGTCGCTCATGTCGCCTCGCCCCCTGTGATGGGGTATGTCAGATGGCGACATAACGTCCCTACGGCGCAGGCGATCGCGACGCCCGCGGTCGGGTTCGCGACCGGCCGGGCCGCCCGGCGTCCGCAGCCCCGCCCTTGCGGTCACCTCGCTGGCAAGGCGCAGGGAGGCCCCGCCCGGCGTGATGCGCCGGCGGGGCCCCATCTGGGCAACAGGTCACATCCTCAAGAGGCGCTCCGCGTTGCCGTGCGCGATCCGCTCACGGTCTGCGGGGCTGACGGGCAGATTGTCCAGGAAGGCCCTGGCCTCCGCCATCGAGGCGAACGGATAGTCGGCCGAGAAGAGGATGCGCTCGATCCCGACCTCAAGCATCAGGTCGAGGTAGGCCGGCAGGAAGTTGAATCCGCTGAAGGTGTAGTGCACGTTCTCGCGCAGGTACTCGCCGACCGTGCGCCTCAGCTTCGTCAGCTGCGGCGGCAGGTTGTGGTCGAGTCGCGGCAGCATGAACGGCAGCGACTCGCCGAGATGCCCGACGATGATCTGCAGTGCCGGGTAGCGGTCGAAAGCGCCCCCAAGGATCAACCGCAGCACGTGGAGGGCCGTCTCGATGTGCCAGCCCCACCCCGCCATCGCAAAGATCCCGGTGACTTCCGGCGGGAAGTTGCCGGTATAGTACGTCTCGATCACGGCCCGCGGCGGAAGCGTCGGATGGAGGTAGATCGGCACGCCGAGTTTCTCGGCACGCTCCAGCACCGGCCAGAAGAAGGGATCGTCGAGATACCGCCCGCCGACGTGTCCGTTGATCACGGCGCCCTTGAAGCCGTCCTCAAGCACGGCGCGCTCGAGTTCGTCGGCGGCCCTGTCCGGGGCGGCAGTGGGCAGCACCGCAAAACCCGCCAGCCTACGCGGGTGGCGCTCGATCGCCCGGGCCAAGGCAAGGTTCGCCGCCCGCGCCGCCGCGGCGGCTTCCTGCGCACCAAGCTGCTCCGTTCCTGGCGCCGTCAGCGACAGCACCTGCACGTCGACGCCGGCCTGGTCCATCTCCGCGATGCGGCGCTCTCCGAGATCCAGCAGGCGTTCCACGAGTTCCGCCTGCGCGGGATGTGCCCTGAGGTGACGACCGGGGCCCGCGAGAAAATCCTCGGTGGCGAAGTGCTCCTCCAGCGTGATCGTGCGCATGGTTCCGCTTACAGGCATCCCGTCGACCTTCCTTGCGAGGACTTTGCCCCGCCGGGCGCACGCCGCCGCGCCGTGGGCGCGGCAAGACACGGGCCCTGGCCGGGCTACGAACCTGCTTTCATCCTAGCCGCCGGTCCGTGCCCGGAAAAGGCCTGAAAGGGGCGGGTGCTAGGGACGCCGCTTGAGGCTGAGCAGGAACACGCCCTGCGCGAGTTGGGACCCGTCCTCTCCGCCGATCAGCGCGAACCGGTCATGGCCGAGGTAGACCGCGGCCCCGAGAGCCAGTGGCGCGGGCAGCCTGCCGATCGGCTTGAGACCGCCTCGGGGCGTGTACCAGTAGACGCCGGCCTGGTCCTGCCCCGGCGCCGATTCGCCGCCGGCCACCAGGATGCCGCCCTGCCCGGCGGCGACAAGCGGCGCGCGGACGGCGACAGGCAGAGCGCCGACCCGCGCGACGCCCTGGCCCGGGATGAAGCGGTAGATCGCGGACTGGTAGCCCTGCACCGCCAGTCCGCCGAAGAGATAGATGCTCGTGCCGAGCGGCGCGGCGCCGACATAGCGCAGGCCGAGCGGCAGCTCGCCTGCGGTCGCCACATGCCCTCTGCCGTCCACCCGCAGGATCGACCGCAGGAACGTGCTGCCGGTGAAGCCGCCGATCAGGTAGATGGAGCCTTGGAGCGGCACGGCCGCAAGGTCCGACCGCGGCGTCGGCAGCACGCCAAGGGACTCCACCTGCCCGGCCCGGTAACGGTAGACGCGGTCGAAACTCTGCACCTGTCCGCCCCCTGCGACGAGCAGCGAGCCGTTCTGCAGGGGCGCGGCCGCAAGGTCGTGGATCGGCAGCGGCAGCTGGCCCGCGTGCGTCAGTTTCCCGTTCTCCAGCCGGTAGATCGCCGTTAGCGATCCTTGCGGCCCGAGCCCGCCGAAGATCGTGACCACCCCGTTCCATGCCGCCGCGGCCAGTCCCTCGGACGGCACCGGCAGTGTGGCGATCTGGCGCAGCGTGAAACCTGTGACCGCCTGCGGCGGCGGCGGATCCGCACGCTTCTTCGGGGCGGTGGCGTGTCCGCAGCCGCCGAGCATCAGGACAAGGCCGGCGGCAAGGGACAGCGTGGCACTCCTGCGCAACGCGTGACCTCCTCGGCGAGGTTGGGGTAGGACAGAGCAATCATTAGTCTTCGCGTCGTGATTTTCCTCCGGGTCACCGCTCGCCCTAGGAAGGCAGGAAGCCCTCACGCCGAGGGCGCAAAACTCGGCAGCAGGTGGACCCTTGTCTGGACCGACACGGTGGTGCGGCCGAGATCGAAGTCGCTGTAACCGGCCTCCACCGCCACCTCCCGCCACATCGGGCCGTCCGCGCCCGCCTCCTGCATCTTGCGCGTCAGCGCAAGAACCCGGCGGGTGATCGTCTCGGCGCCCGCCTGGCTGAGCGTCCTTACCACCGTGGAGGTGAGATTCATGTCGGGAGCCGCATACACCTCGCCATCGGCGGCGATCCGCAGCGACAGGTGGCGCCGGGACCCGTCGTAGCTTGCCGCGGTGTGGACGCGCGTCATTTTAAGCACGTAGGCCTGCAGCGGCGGGTCGAGCACCATCGCGTGACGTCCCGGCAGGTTCGCGAGCCAGCGCAGGGTGGCGCTCTCCTCGGGATCGAGCACGGTGCGCAGCCGGTCCGCGCGGATCAACGCCGTCCCGGTCTGCGCGACGCTCGTCGCGGGCAGCGTGTCGAAGACCGGCATGCGCAAGGTGTCCTCGGTGTCGAGCGCTCCCCGCTCGGTCTGCCAGACCTCTTCCGGCACCTCCCCGTCGCGCGTCTGCGGGTGGACCTCGAACTCCTTGAGCAGCCGGACCGCGGTGACGCCCATGACCCCGTCCGGCTTGGCGAGAAGCGCCTCGGCCGTGCCGCGCGTGCCGATCACGTACGCGGTCTTGTCGATCTCCTGCCGCTGCAGCAACGTGAGCAAGACCTCTCGGGAGCGGGTCTGCATCACAGCCAAGCCCAGCACGAACACCTTGGCGGAACCGAGGTAGAGTCCGCGGGCCAGATGGCGACGCAGGTCCTCGGTCGCTTCCGTGAGCGTCGCGCCGTCGCCCGTGTGGATCACCCCTTGATAGCTGGACGCCCCTCCCTGGGGCAGCGTCGCTTCCGAAATGGTGACCCGCCCCCTGCCGCTCTCGAGGTGGTCGTAACCGACGCCGATGACCGGCGTGCGGTCGCTGATGTCGTGCATGTCCCAGCAACCGGCGAGCAGCAGGCCGGCCAAGAGGAGCAGGCCGATCAGGGACCTTCGCCGCGTCATGCCGCGGTGGCGACGCGCCGCTGCCGCTCGCGGCCAGCGAGCAGCAGGATGGCCGGCAGGGCGAAGTAGATCAGCAGGCCCTAGACCGACCAGGCGTTCTTGATTACGCTGAAC
>JAJZIE010000082.1 GCA_021810725.1 Bacillota bacterium
AGATCCCTCTGCCGGGGTGGCCAGAACCGTCACTAGGTACGGGTCGTCGAAGCAGGAAGCAGCAAAGGGCGCATCGCGAGATATTTGTCCAAAGTTGCAGAACGGGTCCAATGCGCAAGCTCCTGCCTCTTCTCTTGGCCGACAGCATGGTGCTCGCCGGATGCGGGTCTGGCGGACCGGGCGTGAAGCGCGCCGGACGCGCGCCTTCTGGACGTGCGGTCGGGAAGTTCCCACCAGCCGTCACCATGGCGGCGGGGTCGAGCCGCACAACTCCCGTCGTGCGCATCGCGTGGCATGATGCGCTTCCCTACGGCGCGCGCATCGGGGTCGAAAAGCCGCCGAAGGCGTACCGCATCTCCCCTCGGGCCGCGGTCTTGCGAGCCGTGGCGGGGGTCGGCGAGCATTCGGTCGACGTCGTCTACGTGCAGACCGCCGGCTTTGTGGGACGGCTTTCGAACGCTGGCGGCGTGACGAGAGAGCCCTCCGCCTATCTTGTGGAGCTTGTCGGGGCGAACCTGAGCCAGGGGCTGAAGAACGCGGCGGGACCCAATCCCCCAAAGCCGCCCGTCGTCGAGTTCATGGTCGTCCTGGTCAATGGCCGGACGGGTACAAGCGAACTGATCGAGTCCGGCGATGCGCACGCGGCGGACGCGGGTCCCTACATTTCTCGAGCCAGCGCCGAGGCGAACGCGGCGGCGCCCGAGTGGGGGACGACGCCGCCGAAACTTCTGTCCGCCAAGCTTGAGACGGTCGCGGCCGCGAGCGCGCAGCTTGGCTCGCGAGCCGCCGCGCTGACCATACCGAACGATGCCATGGTCTGGGTTCTCACGCTCAAGGGCACCTACAATCCGGCTGCGTGCCTCGCGACCTGCGTGCCCGTGCTGTACGACCAGGTCTACAGCGTCGTCGAGGATGCCATGACGGGCCAGTGGTACGCGTCGGGATACTTCAACGCGCCCCTGACCGGCCACATCTCGCGCGGCGAGGCGACGGCCGCCGCCCGCGAGAAGGCGCAGAGCTTCGGAACGCCGCCCGCGAAGGTTCTCGCCGCAAGACTCGAGACCGTATCGGCCGCCGATCGCCAGGCCGGGATGCCCGTGACCACCGCTCCCACGGAGGCCGGAACGAAGGTTTGGCTCGTTTGGCTGAAGGGACCGTGCCAGCCCGCTTGCAATCCGGTCGGCTCGCCTTGTCCGGCCGTGGCCAACGCGGAATACTTCGTCGCCGTCCAGGCGATCTCGGCCGAGGTGCTGGGAATAGGACGCAATGCCGACGCGCCTGGTGCGCCAAAGGATTGACCGGATCCGGCCCAGGCGTCGGATCCGCATCCCACCGCGCGGCGACGCTTCGAAGAAGACACGGTTTCCCGTGGCGTCCACCGCTTCTCTCCTTGCCAGGCGCCGATCCATGGCATAGTCTGGAAGCCGGAGGCGTGGCCATGCCGAGACGCACCCTAGTCATGGTTCTGATGGCGCTCATTCCGCTCGCGGCCGGCTGCGCGAGCCATCCGGCCGCGGCGACCACCGCCAAGCGTTCCGCGGCGGGACGAGCATTGGCCTGTCCAACTCCCCGCACCGTCTACCTCTTCCGCGCGACGGGCGGCATGGCAAGCCAGGAGAGCATGACCTGGCTGCGCATCTCCCTCCTGAACTTCCCACACGAGTCGAGCGAACTCTACGAGGCGGTCATCCCTGCCGCGACGACCTGGACGCTCCGTGACCTCCGGGTGGACCGGCGCGACGGCCGGAGGATCGCTTCGTTCATGCAGGATGCGGGCCACGGCAATCCGGCCATGTACAACTACGGGAACCCGAGCGTCGTCGCGGCGGACGTCTGCTTCACTTCCTGGAACCGCGTCCGCGTGCTGAAACTCTCCGTGGTTTCGGGCGAGGCGGCCGACCGCGCCGCGCACCTCACGCGCGGCTTCTACGGCGTCAGCCCTACCACCGTCCCACCGGGCGGCGCCATCACCCTTCTGCTCCTGCAAGGCAGCAACGACGACGCCCTCTACCTCCACCCGTGGAGCGGCACTGTGCGCTGGTGGGCGGTGCCCTACGGGAAGATCGCCGTCTATCCCGTCGCCATCACGCGCGTCTCGACCGGAACCATGGACATCCTGCGGATCGAACTGCCGCGGGATCTGCCCAAGGGCCGGTACTTCCTCGCGCTCTTGGGCGAGCAAGAGGTCCAGAACCTCGGTCCCGGCTTCATGAACGGCAACTCGGACGGCGATTTCAGCTTCGAGGTGCGGTGACGCACATCACAGCGAAGGAGCGGGCAGCGCGCCGGTCGCGCCGCCCGCTCCTTCGTTCCGGCATCAGGACGCCAGTTTCTCCACCTTGATGGCGCAGACCTTGTACTCGCCCGTGCCGCTGATCGGATCGACGAGGTGGCTCGTCAGGGCGTTCGACGGACTCCCGGCATGGTGGAAGCTCATCCAGACCATGCCCGGGGGTACCCGGTCCGTGATCTCGATCGCCGTCTCGAGCTCGCCGCGCCTCGACGAGACGCGCACGCGGCTGTCGGCCGCAAGGCCAAGAGCCTGGGCGTCCTCGGGGTTGATCCAGGCGTGCTCCTCGCCCCAGAGCGCCATGATGCCCGGCGAGTAGGCGGTCGTGACGTTGTAGTGCTCGCGCACACGGCCGGTGCTGAGGATGAACGGGTACTCGTCGTCGGGCAGCTCGCCCGGCGGGATGTGCTCGACCCCCTGGAACTGGCCCTTGCCGCGGCTGAACTTGCCGACGTGCAGAATCGGCGTCCCGGGGTGGTCGGGCGTCGGGCACGGCCAGTGCAGACCGTCGTGCTCGATCCTGCCGTAGCTGATGCCGGCGTAGGAAGGCGTCAAGGCGGCCATCTCGTCGAACACCTCGGACGCGTCCCGGTAGGTCGCCGGCATGCCCATGCGCGTCATCACCTCCGCGACCGTCTGCCAGTCGCTGAGGCCGGCGAGCGGCTCCACCGCCTTGCGCACCCGCTGCACGCGGCGCTCGGTGTTCGTGAAGGTGCCGTCGCACTCGGCGAAGCTGCCGCCCGGCAGCACCACGTCGGCGTACTGCGCGGTCTCCGTCAGGAAGATCTCCTGCACGACGAGGAACTCGAGGTTCTCGAGCCCCCGGCGGATATGGTTCGTGTTCGGGTCGGAGAGGACCGGATTCTCGCCGAGGATGTACATCGCCTTCAGCTCGCCGCGGTTCGCGGCGTCGAACATCTCCGGGATCTTGAGCCCGATCTCTCCCGAGAGCGGGACGCCCCACGCCTGCTCGAACTTGGCCTGGATCTCGGGGCTCTGCACGTTCTGGTAGCCCGGGTAGACGTTCGGCAGGGCGCCCATGTCGCAGGCCCCCTGGACGTTGTTCTGGCCGCGGATCGGGTTGACGCCGGTGCCCGGTCGGCCGAGGTGGCCGGTGAGCATGGCAAGATTCGCGCAGCTCATGACATTCATCGTGCCGGAGACGTGCTCCGTGATGCCGAGCGTGTAGTAGAGGGCGGCGCGGTCGGTGGTGGCGTAGAGGCGCGCGACGGCTTCGAGCGTCTCGACCGGCACGCCTGTGATCTCCGCGACCCTCTCGGGTGTATAGCGCTCCACGGTCTCGCGCAGTTCCTCGAAGTTTTCGCAGCGCTCCTCGATGAACGCCCTGTCCTCGAGTCCCTCCCGGAGGATGATGTGCATCAGCCCGTTGAGGAGCGCGATATCGGTGCCGGGCCTGAGCTGCAGCCAGTAGTCCGCGAGATCCGCGAGTTCGGTGCGCCGCGGGTCCACGACGATCAGCCGCACGCCCTGGCGCCGGGCCTTCAGCATCTTGTAGCCGATCACGGGGTGGGCTTCCGTCGTATTGGTCCCGATCAGGAACAGCAGCTCCGCCTGGTCGATGTCGGCGATGGGGTTCGTCATCGCGCCGCTGCCGAATGTGGTGGCCAGACCGGCCACCGTCGGGGCGTGTCAGGTACGGGCACAATGGTCGACGCTGTTGGTGCCCATCACCCCCCGCGCGAATTTCTGCATGAGGTAGTTCGTCTCGTTCGTCGTGCGGGCGGAACTGAGCGCCCCGAAGGCCCGCGGCCCGTAGCGATCCCTCAGCTCCGTGAGCCTGCTCGCCACGAGGTCGAGCGCCTCGTCCCAGGACGCCTCCTCGAAGCGCCCCTCGCGCTTGATCAGAGGCTTCGTCAGCCGCCTCTCGCTGTTGATGTAGTCCCAGCCGAAGCGGCCCTTCACGCACATGGCCCGATCGTTGACGGTGCCGTCGGTCGAGGTGACGCCGACGACCTTGCCGTCCTTGACGTTCAGGTCGACGGTGCAGCCGACGCCGCAGAAGGAGCACGTCGTGCGGACCTTCTCCATCTCCCAGGTGCGTCCCTGGCCCTGCATGCCCTTCTCCGTCAGCGCTCCGGTCGGGCAGACCGCGACGCAGTTGCCGCAGAAGATGCAGTCGGACTCGATGTACGACGTGTCGCCCCAGGGCGTCGCCTTGGTGTCGAAGCCTTTGAAGGCGAAGCCGAGGACGTTCTTGCCGGTGACCTCCTGGCAGGCGCGCACGCACTTGCCGCAGAGGATGCACTTGTTCATGTCGCGCAGGATGAAGGGGTTCGTGTCGTCCAGTTCGTAGTGGTGCTCCTCACCCGCGAACCCGCCCTGGCGGACGCCGTAGTCGTAGGCGTATTCGGCGAGCTTGCAGTTCCCCATCTTCTCGCACGTCAGGCAGTCGGCCGGGTGGTCGCTCAGCAGGAGCTCGAGCACCGTCCTGCGCGACTCCACGACGCGCGGACTCCGGGTGCGGACGACCATGTCCGGCGTCACCTTGGTCGTGCACGACGAGCGCAGGTTGCGCATGCCGTCGATCTCCACGACACAGAGGCGGCATGTGCCGACGGCGCCCAGCACGGGGTCGTGGCAGAGGCGCGGAACGTCGATCCCGATCAGCTCTGCGGCCTCGAGGACCGAGGTGCCCTCGGACACCTCGATTCTCTGGCCATCGATGGTGACGGGAATGAGATCCACAAGTCTCACGCTCTCTTCCCTGAAGAAGAAACTGACGGCGCAAGATGCGCCAAACAAGAGGGCCGCACGCGCCGCCCTTTCTTGACCTTGCATCAGTCGGGTGCGCGCAACCACGTCCGTTCGGACCATGTGCGCCGGCCCGCGGCCGAGGATGTCTGGGGCCGCAGCCAGATGGCGGCCGCGTCGCGACACGCTCCCTGAAGGCGCGACCTGGACCTCGCCGCGCGGCGAGGAGGACCCGGGCCGCTGGCGGAGCGGACCACGAATGCGCGAAAGCACCGCTCAGGGAGGTCGGACGCACGCCGTCCCGTCGCCGCGGGTCCGGTCCGCCCTTCGCCCAAAACCTTCGCCAGTTCGCCTGTTCGCTGCCCCAGACTGCCATGGCTCGAGCGCCGGCAACAGCCGGATGACCGCCCAAGGATGCGCGTGCCCAAAAGGGCACCGCCAGCCCAGCGGACGGACGCCAAAGCCACGCAGGCAGCAACCTCGCTCCATGGTTCTACTGGTTGGTTCATATGCCACCCGATTCGCAAAACCTCTGTCGTCCAGCAGACAAACAAGGCTCCAATATTTGGACCGTCCAGAAGCCTGAATGTCTATCTGCGAAGCGCTTTGCGCCTCATCATGTAGCTGGAGGTGCATGTGTATGTTCTGGGTATTGGCGATCGCCGCCATCGTTGTCGCGGGAGCAGTCGTCAGCCAGGCACAGGAGGCTCGCCACTCCTAAGCGGGACGCAAGTCTGCAGGGTGCAAGCCCGCCGGACGGCATATCCTCGCCGAGCCCGGCGCACCGACGCGATGCCGCAAGTGGGCGGCCAGATGCCCTCTCGCCAAAGGACACGCCGAACGTCCCTGCCACGGCTTTCTGACCGATCTGCGGCCGCGCCGCCGCCAGCGGCTTGACCATGGCGGCACGAGCCCCGTCTCCGGCAAGGAGGCGGGGCTCTCGTTTGCTGCCCAAATGCCCTGACCATCGTCACTCCAAAGGTTTTCGCCGGCGACCGCGAACTAGACTCCCCAGGGGAGGATTGATTCGCGTGCCCGTCGTCATGCTCAGCGAAGGGGAGATCCGCAGCGTCATCGGCTACCGCGAGGCGATCGATCTCGTGCGGCGAGCCTTCGTGCTGCACAGCCGCGGCGAGGTGATCCTGCCCGAGGTGATGAACTTCGACTTCAGGGACGTGGCTGGAGAGACCCACGTCAAGGGGGCCCATCTCAAGTGCTCCCCGTACTTCTCGATCAAGGTGGCGTCGGGCTTCTACAAGAACCCGGAGAAGGGACTTCCGGTCGGCTCGGGCATGGTGTCGGTGTTCGACGCGACGACGGGCCAGTTGAAGGCCGTGCTTTTCGACAACGGCTTTCTCACGGACCTGCGCACCGCGGCGTCCGGTGCCGTCGCGACCGACGTGCTCGGCCCCCGCGACGTCCAGTCGGTCGGGGTGCTCGGCTGCGGCATCCAGGCGAGGTACCAGCTCGAGGCGCTGCTTGAAGTGCGCGCGCCGCGCCGCGTCAAGGTCTACTGCCGCACGCGCCCGAACGCCGAGGCGTACGCGGCGTGGGCCGGCAGGCATCCCGGACTCGAGGTCATCGTCGCGGACGGGCCGGAGCAGCTCGCGCGCGACGTCGACGTCCTCATGACGACGACGCCGGCGCAGAGTCCCATCGTGCGTTCGGAGTGGCTGCGGCCCGGCACGCACGTGACGGCCGTGGGTTCCGACATGCCACACAAGCAGGAACTGCACGCGCAGGTCCTTGGGCGGGCGGACAAGGTCGCTGTGGACAGCGTCGCGCAGGCGAGCCGCCACGGTGAACTGCACCATGCGCTGGACGCCGGCCTCCTGGCCATGGACGACGTCCATGAGCTCGGCGAGATCGTCGCGGGGCTCTGGCCCGGCCGCGAGCGCGAGGAGGAGATCACCGTCGCGGACCTGACTGGCATCGGGGTGCTCGACGCCGCGGTCGCGGGCTTTGTGACGCAGACCGCCATCGCGCGTGGTGTCGGACGCCTGATCGAGGTCTGAAGGCCGCCCGCCGCGCAGAGCGAAGACGCGGGGCATCAGGCTCCGCGTCTTCGGCGTTTGCGTCCGACCGCACTCCTTGTCCCCGTCCGTTCGGGTCCTCAATTGTGAACAAATGAATTTGTCAACGGCCAGAGGACCGGCAGGATATAGATACCTTCGGGCGGAAATATTATCCCACAGCTATGGAAAGCGAGGGGTGCGGCTCCGCAGAGCGGGTTGCCAGTGGTTGCCGGCGCGTCCACGGACCGGCCTCGCCGCCGCAGGCGGCGGACCCCGCGCACATGTCCACCACCCCGGACGGAAACCATAACGCTGCGATCGTTCGAACACGACAAGATCAATCGGAGGTGCTTGCTTATGTGGCTCGTCTTGACGGTCGTCGCCATCGTCGCCCTCGCACTCGTGGTCGGGCAGGCCGAGGACGCCAAGTCCTGATCGGATGGCCGCTCGGCACCACGCACGCAAGAGCCCCGCGTCCTTCGAGGGACGCGGGGCTCTTCGCGCTTCGGGGAGCCCGGCGGCGGTTTATGGCAATCGGCGCCTGGCTTTCGGCAGGGAATCGAGACCGCCACAGTTCGCGCCGACCCGCCCGGACCGCCGTGGCGCGGGAGCTCGGGACGGCAGCGATGCCGGGCGCTGGCGAGGGGTCCACAGGTCCCTACGTGTGCCCAGGCGCGCCGGACGCGAAACTTTGAGCGAAGGAGGTTGATGCAGATGAGTCGACGCAGGCGTCCGCGACTGATCGAGCGCGGTGACGAGGACAGGTATCTCGGTTACCCGGCCGCGATGCAGACCGTCAACACGCGCGGGTACGCCGATCCCGTGAACGCGTTCACCGCCACGACGCCGCCGCGCGGCGTGCGCAATCCCGTTTCTGCGCCCTACAGCGGCACGAACAGCGCATACCCGGACGGCAACGGAACGGGCTCGGCGTTCAACGCCGGCACCGACGGCTATGGCGCCTACAACGCCACGCGCGGTGGTCTCGTCAACGCGTACGACGCCACGAGCGGCCGCGCCTACGACGCCACCAACGCGAACGGTGCCTACAACGTCACCGCGAACGCCAATGGACCGATCAACGAGGCCTACAGCAGCCAACTCAAGACGGCCGCAAACGGCATCTACGACGAGTATGGCGAGGCGGCCGACACCGTGGACGGAGACGTATTCTAGTCCCGGGTCCAACATCCGCGGACGAGGGGCCGGAGCGCCGAACCTGGCGCTCCGGCCCCCGATCGTTCCAGCGCGGCTCGCTGGCGAACCCGCGGGCTCAGGGCGCCTGCTTCGATCCGACCGCTGCCTGCCGCCTGCGGCGCTCCTCCAGGATCGCGAACACCATGGCGACCAGGAAGAGCAGGGCGGCCGGCGTGGCGAACGCGGAGATCGCGATGACGACCAGCACCGCCGCGATCAGCAGCAGGATCCAGGCCGCCCGCGGGGCGCTCATGGCGAGGATGGCGCCGATGAGACCGACGATCGCGGCCGCGAAGGCGAGCAAGCCAAGCCCCATGAGAAGGTGCGCGTTCGCGACCCCGAAAGCACTGCCGAGTCCGCCCACGCCTTCGGCGAGAAGCGCGCCGCAGAATCCGAACACCGCGCCAAGGATGCCGAGAACCAACGCCACCACTCGCATGACGCGCCTCCGTCCCCACCGCTTGCACAATGCCCGCTGCGGTCTTCTCCTGCCGGAGGCCAGGTCCTGGCTCGTCCGCAGGCCAATCGGCCGGTCCGTCGGGCCCCTGCCCATAGGCGCCGCTGGCATGCGCCGAGCCGCCGACAAGCGGCGGCTCTTCGCGGCGGGACTGGTCCGGGACTTCGCTTTAAAGGGATGGCGCCGCGCCCGCGGCGAGCGGATAGCAGTACTGCAGCGACGGGAAGGAGCGCCTGAGGGCGATCACGTCCTTGCGGACCGCGTCGGCCGGCCGGCGCCCGTGCAGCACGTCGGCGATGTAGCCCGCGATCGCCTCCATCTCCCCCTCCTTCATGCCCCAGCGGGTGACCTCCGTCGCGCCGATGCGCACACCGCCTGGGTGGTCCCAGTCCCTCGGCGTATCGGACGGCAGGAGGTTCTTGTTGACGATGATGTTGGCACCCTCGAGAAGCTGCGCGACCCTGAGGCCCCCGCCGTGCTCCCGGACGTCGGCGATCGCCTGGTGCGTGCGCGTGAAGCCCTTGTTGGCCCCGAGCATCGCGATGCCTTGTGCCTGCAAGGCGGCGGCGAGCGCTTCGGCCTTGCGGACGATCTGGGCCAGGTAGGCCTCGCCGAAGGCGAGGAGTTCCGCGGCCGCCGCCGCCCGGGCCGCCATGCG
>JAJZIE010000083.1 GCA_021810725.1 Bacillota bacterium
CTTTCTGAACCGAGGGCCGCAGCAGTCCCGTTTGGTCAAAATAATTGATTTGACGTGTTGAGAGCCCAGTGAGAACTTTAACTTGGGCGGTGGTATACCCGATCATCGTCCCCGAACACCTCCCAAAAAGTTGACAATATGTGTACCATGCTGACATTATAAATAAAAACACCCTTGCTACAGAATAACAAGAGTGTTTTTGGCGAAATGTTCCTTGCTCAATTTACTGTTTTGTTGTTGGGGAGATTCGATACGCATAGACGGTGCGTGTTCTGGCATCTCCCCCGCCCTTTCCGCCTTTTGCTCCAAGGTCTAGAAAGTGCGCTTCAACCGCTCGCGCCTGTACATCAGCGCCATCCTGCCGGTCGCCGTCGGATTCTTCGTCGGCGTGCTGGCGGCGATGATGGGCGTCGGCGGCGGCTTCATCATCGGTCCGCTCCTGATGTGGATCGGCTATGACACCAAGCACGCCGCGGCGACGACGGCCTACATCGTCACCTTCTCGAGCTTCTCCGGCTTCCTCGGCCACGTTGGAAGCATGCGCATCGAGTGGCCGCTGCTGCTATCCGTCGTGCTGGCGGTCGTCGTGGCATCCCTGCTCGGTTCCTGGTTCATGGCGAACCGGGCCAAGCCCGAGTGGGTGAAATGGTTCTACGGCATCCTGCTGCTCGGCGTCGCGGTGAAACTCGTGGTCTGACGGGGCGCATGGCCCGCTCCCGACATGAAAGGGGCCGCGAGCCCGGTCGTCGACCGGGTTCGCGGCCTCTATGCGCTGGTGCCTAGGCTTCGACCGCGGGCATCAGGCGCAGCCGCCCCGGGGCAAAGGTCGTCGCCTCCGCTTCGATGCGCAGCATGAGCTCCATCTCACCCAGTTCCGGGGCTTCGTCGGCCAGGAGACTCACCCGCAGCAGCGCGTCGGTCAGCCTCTCTTCCACCCCCGCGAGCTCCTCCAGGCCGAGCGCATGCAGACACCGACGCGCCAGGGCCTGCGCGTCGCGATCCGTCAGCGGCACGATGCGCTCCAGCGCGGCCGCCTGGCTTTCCAGGACCGGGCGCACGGCGATGATGGGGCCGAACAGGGGATCCTGCACGATCTGGACCCGCACCTGCCCCTGTTCGCTGCCGTCTTCCGCCTGCAGGCCGAGGTGGGTCAGGGCCTGCGCGAGCACCTCGATCGGCGGCTCGCTCTCCCCCTTCGCCACGCGCTCCCGCAGCAGGTCGCGGGCGGCCGCGGCGTCGCAGCCCTCGAGATCGGGGATCCGGCCGTGGGGCTGGGTCTTGAAGCGCGCGTAGCGCACCGCCTGCCCCAGAGCGCGCACCGCCCGCTCGGGGAACGGGTAGACCGGGATGCGCTGGCAGCAGGTGTCGATCCAGCCGACGGGCACGTTGCCGTCGAGCGGCAGCAGGAAATTCGCGACGATCGGCTTCGCCGTGCCTCCGCCGTCCCTCACGACCTCGTCGACGGCCTCGGCGATCCTCTTGGCCACCTCTTGGCTCTGGGACATGCCTACGGGAATGAAGAGCACGATCACCGCGTCGACATCCGGATTGCGCAGCACCTCGGGCAAGGCCTTGCGGTAGCCGTCCGCCAGCGCCTCGAAGCCGAGGTCGATCGGCGGCATGGCCAGCTCGAGCCCCTCCTTGGGCAGGCCGTCCACCGTGATCACGGCGCCGCCCGCGGAGTTCGTGAGCACGGCCACCCGCCCGCCCTGGGGCAATGGACAGCTGTCGAGCAGGGCGGCGACGTCGAAAAGTTCCTCGAGGGTGTCGGCGCGGATGATGCCCGCCTGGCGGAAGAGCCCTTCGAAGACGTGGTCCCGAGGCTCCGCGCCGAACTCGGACACCGCGGCGCCGCCGCGGGTGCGGGCGCTCTTCACGACCAGGACCGGCTTCTCCCGCGTCAGGCGCCTGCAGATGCGCGTGAACTTGCGCGGGTTGCCGAACGACTCGAGATAGAGCGCTACGAGGGACGTCTCGGGGTCGGTCTCCCAGTACTGCAGGAGGTCGTTGCCCGAGACGTCCGCCTTGTTGCCCATGCTGACGAAGCTCGAGACGCCGACGCCCAGGCGGCTCGCGTAGTCCAGGATGGCGACGCCCAGAGCTCCGGACTGGCTCGCGATGGCGAGCCGTCCGCGCCTCGGCATGACGGGAGCGAAGCTCGCGTTGAGCGGCGCATCCGGCGTCGTGGTCAGGAGGCCGAAGCAGTTGGGCCCGAGGAGGCGGATGCCCGCCTCGCGCAGCCGGTGCGCGAGCTCCTGCTGCTCTGAGACGGCCCCGGCGTCCGCGAAACCGGCGGAGAGCACGGCCACGCTGCCCACATGCGCCTCGATGCACTGCTGGACGAGGCCCTGCACCTGCATCGCCGGCACGACGAGCAGCGCGAGGTCGACCGCCTCCGGCAGGTCCTTGAGCTGCGCGTAGGCCCGCACGCCGGCGACGGCGCGCGCGCTCGGGTTGACCGGGTAGACGGTGCCCGTGAACCCGCTCTCGACGATGTGCCGGAACACGACATGTCCAAGGTGGCTCGGGTCTCGCGACGCGCCGATCACGGCCACCGTCTGCGGATGCAGGAACGGCCTCAGTGAGGCGGCCGTCGCCATCTGCTCGCGCGTGTCGTGCAGGGCCCGGCTGCGCTCGGTCTCCGCGAGCGGCAGCACCATGCGTACGGCGGTGTAGTCGTCCGGGTCGTAGTGGTGCTGCACCTCGAAGCCAGAGTTGCGGAAGACCTGGATCATCTTCTGGTTCTCCTGCAGCACGTAGGCCTCAAAGCGCCTCAGGCCGTAGCGCCAGGCGACCTCGGCCATCTCCTCGAGCAGCAGGGTGCCGATGCCGTAACCGTGGAAGCGCTCGTCCACGAAGAAGTCGATCTCGGCGCATTCCGGGTCGGTGCGCAGAAAGTGGCTGATGCCGATGATCGTGTCGCCGGAGATGCAGAGCAGCGCGTACTTGTCCGGCAACCGGCTCTCGAGCATCTCGACGATCTTGCGTTCGTCAACCTCACGCACCGCGTGGAAGAACCGGTAATAGAGCGAAGTCTGCGACACGCCCTGAAAGAGCGCCCCCAGCATCCTGCGCTCTTCGTCGCTACCTGTCGCCTCGCGCACGTCCGCAACCCGACCATCCCGCAGGATCACCCGCAAGGTGATCACCTCCGCCAATCGCTGCCCCTATTCTGACGCCCCGAGGGGGCACTTGCCATAGGCACCATGTCGCGATCTCGCACGCACGCGACTTCTCTTCTACCACGATGTTTCTGCGCTCGGTTTCCAAGGACCGCCCGAAGGCGCTATGATTCCCATGCCGACCTTTGCGCCTGCGCGCGAAAGGGGTGCCTGCCCTCTGTCGCATCCGGTCGCTCTCATCTATAGCGACGCGTACCAGGGCTACCGCGTCTCGCCGGCTCACCCCTTCAACCCCGTCCGGCTGCGCTGGACCTACGAGATGATCGAGGAGCTGGGGCTGCTCGCGCCGGGCGAACTGCGCGGCCCCGAGCCCGCGAGCGACGAGGACCTTCTCAGGGTCCATGCCTCGTCGTATCTCCAGGAGGTCAGGCGTCTCTCGAGCGGCGGCGCGGTGCGCGAATCCTCCCTGCTCTACGGTCTCGGCACCGAGGACGACCCGGGGTTCCCCGGCATGCACGAGGCCGCGGCTCTGGCCGTCGGTGGAACGCTGGGCGCCGCCAGGGCGGTCGCCTCGGGCGAACTCCTGCACGCCTTCAACATCGGCGGTGGGCTCCATCACGCCTTCGCCGCCCAGGCGGCCGGCTTCTGCATCTACAACGACATCGCCCTCGGCATCCTCGCCTTGCGCGACGCCGGCCTCAAGGTCGCGTACATCGATATCGACGTCCATCATGGCGACGGCGTGCAGGAGATCTTCTACAGAGACCCCGACGTCCTCACCATCTCGTTCCACGAGAGCGGCCGCTACCTCTTCCCGGGCACCGGCGGCGTCGACGAGCTTGGCGCGGGCCCCGGTCTCGGGACGTCCCTCAACGTGCCGCTCGAGCCCTTCACCGACGACACCTCCTGGCTCGAACTCTTCGAGGCCATCGTCCCCCCGGCACTGCGCAACTTCCGGCCGGACGCCCTCGTGACGCTGCACGGCTGTGACGGCCACGTGCTGGACCCTCTCGCCGACATGCGTCTCACGACCCGCTTCTACTGGCGGACGGCGGCCCGCCTGCACGAACTGGCCCACGAGGTGGCGGGCGGGCGCTGGCTCGGCCTCGGCGGCGGAGGCTACGAGCTGCTGCGCGTGGTGCCGCGGGCCTGGTCGCTCGTCTGGGCCGAGATGCGCGGCACGCCGCTCCCGGAGGAGACTCCGGTCCCCACCGCGTTCAACCGCAGGCACCAGGCCCCCGGCGAGGCGCCGCTGCCCGATCTGGTCGTCGACCCACAGGGCCTCGTCCCGCCGCTTGACCGCCAGGGCGAGATCTCCGGGCGCAACCGCGCGACGCTCGCCCGCCTGCGCCAGATCTCGCCACTGCTCTGATCTGCCATCATCCGACAGGCCGAAAAGGCAGGAGTTCGTCCACCAAGTGCGAACCGTGCCTCTTATGAAGGGTTGCTGGCGAAAATGGGCGGCGGCGCCCGTCCTTGCCCTGCTCCTTGTCTCGAACGCACCCGGAGGCACAGCGGCCGCCGCGTCTCTCACCGCCCTCGAAAGCCAATTGCACAGCGTGCACGTCAACCTCGTCGCCGATAAGGCCCAGCAGGCGAAGCTGCAGGCCGAGGTCAACCAGTCCCAGGTGCTGCTCGGCCAGGTCGACCAGCAGCTCACCACCACCCGACAGAACATCGCCGCCACCCAGGCGGCCATTCTCGTGACCGAGAACAGGATCGGGACCGTCTCGCGGCGCCTCGCGCGGACGCGCGCCGCGTCGGAGAAGCAACAGGGCGGTCTCGACGCTGTCCTGCTCTACACCCAGCAGTACGGGCCGATCGGGTACCTCGCCGTGCTGCTGCACGTCGCAAGCTTCGGCGAGTTCGTGACACGGCTCGGCAACGTGATCGAGGTGGCCGCCTTCGAGCGCAGCATCGTGCTGAACCTCAACCACGACGCCGATCTCATCCACCACGACCTCGTCCTGCAGGACCAGGCGAAGGCGAAGTACGCGCGCCAGCAGGCGACGCTCGTCCGCCAGCGCGACCAGCAGGCGCAGGTGGCGAACCAGCGGCGCCAGGTGCTGGCGACGCTGCAGAGCCAGCAGCAGCAGATCAACAGTGTGGTGGCGGACGAGCAGCAGCAGGGGCAGAAGCTGTGGGACGCGATCCAGCAGCTCAAGGCGGAGCTCGCGGACGGACAGCTCAGCTCCTCGCAGATCTTCTCCATCGTCAAGTCGATCTCGGCGATCTATGGCATCGATCCGCTCCTGGTCATGGCCGTGATCCGGGAAGAGAGCGGCGGCAACACGCACGCGGTATCGTCGGCCGGCGCGCAGGGCCTGATGCAGCTCATGCCGAGCACGGCCGCGGAGCTCGGGGTCACCGACGCGTTCAACGCGGAGCAGAACGTGCATGGCGGCATCGCCTATCTCTCCTATCTGCTGAAGCTCTTCAACAACAACATCCCGTTCGCGCTTGCGGCGTACAACGCGGGCCCGAACGCCGTCAAGCAGTACGGCGGCATCCCGCCCTACCCCGAGACGCAGAACTATGTGAAGAACATCATGTACATGTACCAGCACGGCATCTGATCTCCGCCGTGCAGGATCTTGGCACGGAACGCGAAAATGCCCAATAGATCCGTCCTCTGAGTGGAGGTCTAGGCATTGCGTGTCCTCGTGACCGGCGGGGCCGGCTTCATCGGTTCCAATACGGTAGATCTGCTCGTGGCGCACGGCCACGAGGTCTCGGTCGTGGACAACCTCGTCACCGGTTTTCGCGAACAGGTGCATCCCCAGGCGCACTTCCACGAGGTCGACGTGACCGACGCCGAGAGCCTGGAGCGGGTCTTCGCCGCAGAGCGGCCCGAGGCGGTCATCCATCTCGCGGCGCAGATGGACGTGCGCGTCTCGACACGCCGGCCGGCTTACGACGCCCAGGTGAACATCCTCGGCAGCCTCAACGTGATCACCTGCGCGGTGGGCGCCGGCACGCGCAAGATCGTCTACGCGTCGAGCGGCGGCGCGATCTACGGCGAGCCGGACTACCTGCCGGTGCGGGAGGACCACCCGATCCGACCGCTCTCGCAATACGGCGTGACGAAGCACACGGTTGAACACTACCTATTCCTTTACGCCCATCTGCACGGTCTGCGCTACACCGCCCTGCGCTACGCGAACGTCTACGGGCCGAGGCAGAACCCCGCCGGCGAAGCCGGCGTCGTCGCCATCTTCGGCCGCAGCATGATCCTCGCGGAGCCGTGCCGCATCTTCGGCGACGGCGAACAGACGCGGGACTACGTGTACGTGGGCGACGTCGTCGCCGCCAACGCCATGGCCCTCGGCGCGGGCGACAACGAGTCGGTCCACATCGGCACCGGCATCGAGACCAGCGTCAACGAGCTGCATCGGGCGCTCTCCGAGATCTGCGGCAGCCGGCTACCTGCGAGGTATGAGCCGGAGCGCCCGGGCGAGGTGCAGCGCATCTCGCTCGATCCCGCCCTGGCCGCGGAGCGTCTCGGCTGGGCGCCGAAGGTGCCCATGAGCCAAGGGCTCGAGCGCACGGTCGGATTCCTGAGGGAGCGGCAGGCGGCGGGCAGGCTGGCCTGAAGCGGCCATGCTCCGACCACGCGAGAGGCGGGAAGACCCCAGGTCTCCCCGCCTCGTTCCATGACCGCGGCGCGACCCCTCAGGGAGCCATCTGCGCCGGGAAGCCCATCAGTGTGGAGACGCCTGCCCAGAGGCCCTGGTCCATGAGGTGGGAACCCGCGGGGCCGAGCACGCTGCCGCAGGCGGGATCCACCGTGAAGGTCCAGCTGCCCGTCTTGGCGATGAAGCGGACCGTCGCGGCAGCGCCGAAGTCGGCAAGGCAGCCGTGGGCGCCGCGAGCGTCCACGGGCAGCGCGTTCGCGACCGCGAGCAGGTGCCGCCAGGCGTCCGGGCTCCGCAGGGTGCGCGTGGCCCACGGCGAGCTCGCCGACTGCCTCGCCCGCACGGTCACCTCCTCGAGCTCTGCGGGCACGATGCTGGCCTTGGCACGGGCAGGGGCCACGATCAGCTCGCGGGCCAGCGAATAGACGCTCTTCTTGCCGTCGCGCTCCACCGTGAGCAGTACGGTGTCGTTCATGCCCGTTCCGCGCGTGAAGGACCAGTCCCAGCTCTGGGTACCGGAGCGGTCGCCCGATGTGCTGTAGCCCTGCAGCCGATAGCCGACGCGCCTGAGGCGCGGCAGGTAGTACAGGTAGAGCTCCTGCGGCGTCAGCGGCGCTATGTAGCTGCGGCTCGTCGTCTTGAGATATGGCGACGACACCGTCTCGAATGGCGTCACCGCCACGCTGCTCGGCACGGTGCCCGGCGGCGGGGGAACCTCAGCTGCTGGCGTCTCTACCGCCGCGCCCGCCCCCGCCGCAGCGAACCAGGCCCCCCCGCCGAGCAGGGCCATGGAGGCCAGGAACACGAGGTAGCGCCGACCCCGCATCGTCTCGTCCACCTTTCAAGCGATCGGCCGATGGCCGCGCCATGTTGTCGCCGGCAGAACACCGCGACACGACGGCCGTGACGACGTGCCACCGGTCGTGCCCTGCCCGTCGTGTCTCCCCGCGGGACTCAGCGAGCCGCGGTTGCCCCGAGCAGCACCACCGCCACGGACGCTAGCGCGATGAAGGGGCCGAAGGCGAAGGCGTCCCTGCCGGTCGCGCGACGCGTCAGCAGGAGGCCGGCGGCATAGAGACCACCGACGAGGACCGCGAGGAAAAGCGTCGCAAGGCCACGTTGCCAGCCGAGCATCAGCCCCACGACCCCGAGATACTTGACGTCGCCCAGGCCGAATCCGCCACGGCCGATCCATGCGATCAGGAGCCCAATGGTGAGCAGCAGCAAGGCGCCGAGCGCACCGGCCAGATAGGCCGCGCCGCCCAACGGCAGGAGCGCCAGGAGGCCAAGAGCGGCGGCGGCGAGCAGTAGGCGGTTCGGGATGATGCGTCGGCGCATATCCACGGCGGCTACCGCAAGCCCCAGCCACAGCACCAGGAGGTCGAGGGGCAGGGCCAGGCCGAAGCGGAGCCCGAAGAGCAGACCGCTGCCGCACAACGCGCCGAGCTCGAACCAGAGCTCAGAACGGCGCGGCGAAGCGTCACACCGGCGGCAGCGGCCCCTGGGCCCGTGCCGCACGAGCGGCAACTGTACCAGGGCCCCGAGCCGCCCGCCGCAATGCCGGCAGCGGAAGATCGAGGCCGCTCCGCCCCCGGCGAGGACCTCCACAAGCGGAATCAGGAGGGCTGCGGCGGCGTAGCCCACGAGCAGACCGAGACCCGCGGCCGAAAGTCCCTGCAAGCCGTCGGCCTCCTCCGCCTGACGTTCCGCGCTAGGCTAGGCGCTCTGTACCTGCGAAAGGATCCAGGCGCTCGCGTAATGCTGGATGGCGGCCTCGCCGGCACCGAGTTCCGCCTCGAGCGCCGCCACCTGACTCAGGATGGCCGGCGCCGCCGCGCCGCCCGGCTCGACGTCGAGGGCGCGCTGAAACTGGTCGAGCGCGGCGATCGGTACCCCAAGGCGCAGCAGGGCGTAAGCCCTTTGCAGGTAAACGAGCTGACGGTTGGGCGGCACGGCAGGATACCCGAACGACTCGTCGCCCGCGGCGACCGCGACCTCGGGCAGAGTCCTCTGCGCCAGCGCGCCGTAGAGGGATTCGTAGGCGCCCGTCGCCTTCTGGATCGTGAAGAAGCTCAAGGCGCGCTCGCGCGCGGCCGCACCCAGCCGCTGCCGCAAGGTCTCGTCCTGCAGGAGGATGATCATCGCCACCGCGAGCCGTTCGGGCTCGCGCGACGGCACCGTGATGCCGGTGTCGGCGAGGGCCTCGGCCGTGCCGCCGACGTCGGTGGCCACGATGGGCAGGCCGCTCATCATGCCTTCGATCACGGAGTACGGGAATGCCTCCGACACGCTCGACTGCACGAGGATGTCGGCCTGGCGGTAGAGTTCCGCCGCGTTCTGCGAGTGGCCCTGGAACAGGACGACATCGTCGAGTCCCAAGGCGTGGCGGAGTTCCAGCATCTGCTGGTGGTAGTCCTCCACGGCGATCGCCCCCCACACCTCGAGCTTGATGTCGGGGAAGTGGCCGTGCACGATCGCCATGGCGCGCAGCAGCGTCTCGATGTCCTTGTTCGGGTCGATGCGCGCGATGCTCAAAAGGCGCGGCGGACCGCCGTGCGACTCCGGGTTCGGC
>JAJZIE010000084.1 GCA_021810725.1 Bacillota bacterium
AGGTTTCATGCTGGTACTGGTCGTACTGGCCGTCGCCGTGACGGCCCTGCTCGGCGTCGTGCGCCTGCCCCCCGAGGGACTGCCGCATGCCGTGGCTCCCCTTCAGGCCATCCTGGCCGTATTCGGCTACGCAGCCTACAACATCGCGCTCGCCAGCGATGGCGTTCGCCGCTCCGCGACCGGGCAGGGTGTCCGGGGACAGCGCGGTGCCTTGCTAGGTGGACTAGCCGCCGGTCTCCTGCTAACGTTGGAGGCGGCAGTGCTGGCGCGGTCGGGCGTGACCGTGGCCGGCGCGGACCTGCCCTTGCGCGAGATCGCTCTGCGGGTTCATGGCGCCCTGGCGCTAGGCGTTGAACTGGCGATCGGCCTAGCCAGCCTTTCGGCCGCGGCATCGTTTCTCCAGGCCGCCACGGATCTCTTCGGCGGTGTCTGGACGACCGCGGGCCTGGCCTGGCTCGCGTCGATGCTGGGCGTGCAGGCGATCGTCGACCGGGCCTATCCCGCCATGGCCCTCCTGGCTCTAATATGGCTGCTGGCACTGGTCTGGCCGTCTGCTCTGGCAGACCGAGGCGGACCGAACCGACAAGGACGGTGAAGGCACCCTGCCGCGGGACGAAGCGGAAAGCTTGTACGTGGAAGCGCAAAACGAGGAGCGGCGCGGCAATGTCGAGCAGGCGCGGGCGCTCTATCTCCAGTTCATGGAGCTGCAGCCGCAGGACCCGCGAGGCCCGAACAAGCTTGGCGTGCTGCAGGCCCTCCTGGGGCACTTCGACGATGCAGAACAATTGTTCCGGCAATCACTTGACCTGGACTCGAAGTTCGCGCCTGCCCTGACGAATCTCGGCAACGTCTTCCTGGAGCGCGGCAACCCGGAGGAGGCCTTGCGCTACTACGAGGAAGCGCTGACCTACGACCCGAACTACTCCTCGGCGCACCACAACATGGCCGCGGCGATGAAGAAGCTTGGCCGCATCAGGCCGATGGTGCAGCACCTGAAGGATGCCCAGCGGGCGTTCCGGGAGTCCGAGCGCGAAAGCGTGCGCAAGGAAATGACCGGCTGCATGGGAAGGGGAGGGACGACGACGGTGTTCCTGGTCGCGGTAGGCCTGCTGCAAATCGCGGCCTTCTGGCGATGATGGCGTTGAGCCGCCTGGCGGTGGCGGCCGTCGCGGCGTGGCTCGCCCTCTGGGTCGGCCACGCCTTGAGCTACCCGGTGCAGGTCCTGCTCGCGTTCCTCGCGGCCGCGCTTGCGGCAGGTGCCGTCCGTGAGCTCTGGAATCTGCCGCCCCACCATTCGCGGGTCTACCTTGGCGATCTCCTCACGGCTCTTGCCCTTGGCGTGATCATGCTGCTCGCCGTGCGCGCCTTCGGGCACGGACATGCGCCTTCGCCGCTCTTGCCGGCCCTCGCTTGGCCCTTCGTAGACCTTTGGCGACCGCTGCGCAGGGGGTGACTCGATGCAGCCGTTCGACATCGTGGTGCTCTGCTATGTTGCCCTGGGCGCCTTGCGTGGCTGGGGACGTGGACTGCTTGCGATGGCTGCGGGCCTTGCCGGCTTCATCCTGGCCATTGTGGTCGCGCGCGTCTTCTACGGGCAGCTCGCGACCTTCATGGACCGCCACTGGCACCTGCAGCACGCGATCCAGATGGAACTGGGCCGTGTCGCTCCGGCCGGGACCGCGCTTCTCGGCGGTGGTACGGTCCTGCACCTGACGGCCGCGGCCGTGGTGGGGGCCATCGCCTTCCTGGCGATCATGTTCGCCGCGGAAGCCGTGATCGGCGTGGTCGCTGGCACGATCGGACGCCTGCCCAATCACCTGCCCCTCATCGGACCGATGAACCGACTCGCCGGAGGCGTTTTCGGGGCGCTCGAGAACGTTGTCGTTGTGGCCGCCCTGCTGCTGCTCCTGGAGCCGCTCGCCCATTCGGGCATGCTCGGCAGCCTGTCGCCCTACATCGTCGACGCGTCGTGGGCGACGCAGCTCTGGCATCTCGGTCAGCACTTCGCGCCGATCCTGGAGAAGCTGCCATGAGCCCTCGACCGCCGCTCGAGTTGCGCGTCGGCGACGTTGTCCGCACGCGCAAACCTCACCCATGCGGCAACGATACCTGGGAGATCACCCGCACCGGCGCCGACATCGGCATCCGCTGCACCAAGTGCGGCCGGCACGTCTTCGTGCCGCGAATCAAGCTTGAACAGCGGATTCGGGCCTTCATCTCGCGAGGGCCCGGAGCCACGGTCTAGAATGCGCGGCATTGCCGTCTTTCTGCCTGTCTGCTATACTTCTTGCGCTCCCCGCTCCGGAACACCGGAGCCTCGCTTTGCGCATGCGCAAGGCGTGTCCAAGGGGAGGAGGTGAAAAGAGAGATTATGGCCAAGGAGTACGAAATGGCGCTCGTCCTGCGCCCCGAGCTGGACGAAGAGCGCCAGGCGGCGGTGCTGACGCGCTACCGTCAGGTGATTGAACGTCACGGCGGCGCCGTAGAGGAGCCGAACGTATGGGGCAAGCGCAGGCTGGCCTATGAGATCAACGATCAGCAGGAAGGGATCTACGTCTTCGTGCCCTTCACGGCCGAGTCCACGGCGAACGCCGAACTGGACCGGCTTCTGCGCATCGACGAGAACGTGCTTCGGCACCTCGTCGTCATTCGGCCGCGTCCGAATCCGCCCAAGCCTACCCCGATGCCTGAGGCTGGACCGCGGACCGACGGCGTCCGCAGCGGCCCTGTTCCCGCCGGAGAGAGGCAGAGCCCCGGCCTGCCGGTTCGCCGCAGCGAGATCCAGGCTGCACAGGCCGCGCAGGCCCAGGAAGCCGAGCCTGCGACGGAGACCACCGAGCCTACGCCGGAGAGCACCGAGCCTACGTCGGAGAGCATCGAGCCTGCGACGGAGAGCACCGTGGCTGCGCCGGCTCCTGCGGAGCCCGAAGCAGCCCAGGAACCTGCCGAGGAGTAGAAAGGAGGGCGGCCGATGCTGAACCGCGTGATCCTGATCGGCCGGCTTGTGCGCGACCCGGAAATGCGCTACACCCCGAGCGGAATCGCATCCGTGCGGATGTCGATCGCGGTGCAGCGGCCGTTCGCCAATCAGCAGGGCGAGCGCGAGACCGACTTCATCGATCTGCGGGCCTGGCGCAAGCTGGCCGAGACCTGCGCGGCGCACCTCAAGAAGGGGCGTCTGATCGCGGTGGAAGGACGCCTCGAGGTCCGATCCTTCGATGGCCAAGATGGCCAGCGGCGGCGGGTCTACGAGGTCGTCGCGGACGATGTGCGGTTCCTCGACCGTCCAGGCACCTCCGGTGGTCCGGGTGGTGGCGAGGTGGAGGGCGACCCCTACAGCGCCGAGCCCGAGGACTTCGGTGAGGACGACGAACCGGTTCCGTTCTGATCAAAAGGAGATGACGCGATGCGCCGAGAGCGCGGACGCCGCTCGAAGCGGCGCGTCTGCAGCTTCTGCGTCGACAAGGTTGTCGAGGTGGATTACCGCGAGGCCCAGAAGCTCAGGCGATACATTACGGAGCGTGGCAAGATCCTGCCGCGACGCATCAGCGGCAACTGCGCGCATCACCAGCGCCAGTTGACCGTGGCGATCAAGCGGGCACGCAACCTCGCGCTCCTGCCGTTCACCATCGACTGACATCCGGAAGGGAGGCGCCACGGCGCCTCCCTTCCAGCACTACGGCCTTCGTAGCGGGAGGATGGCCAACCCGACGTGACGAAGAAGGCCGCAGAGAGGATGACGTACGTGCCGCCGTTCGGCCAGAGCCAAACGCTCGCCCGGCATCTGAAGATCATGGATTGGCTCAAAGCGGAGCTCGTGGGCGGTGTGGCCGCGCTGTTCAAGGCGGTGGCGCTAAGCTCGCAGGACGCGATGACCGACGCCCTCGCGTCGATCGTGCTCACAACCTATGTCCTCGGGCGCAGGCTGGGGGTGCCATTTGCGCAGATCGAGGCGCGGGTGGCCATGCGGGCGCGCGAACTCGCTCTGTCCGGCCACGAGGTGGAACGGGCGTACGGGGACCTCAGCGCGTTGGAGCAACACTTCGAAACACATGGCAACACCTGAGCGGCAGGCCGCATGGCGCCGAGTCGCGGCCTGGTTTGGCTGGGGCGCGCTCGCGGGTCTCGGCTACTTTGTCCTCCTTCCGGTGCTCCTGGGCGGAGCGGCGCTGCTGCCCATAGCCGTCGTCGCGTTCGAGGACGGGGTGCTGGAGTCGCTGATCGCGGCGGCGGTCGGACTGTTGGTCGTCCTGCTGCTGGGCGGGGCCGTGAGTGTACCGGCCGCACTACTCTTCCTCGCGGCGGCGGTCCTGGGAGCCGAGATGCGGCGAGCGGCGCCACTTTTGAGGCAGGTGGGTCCGGCCTTCCTGCTCGCCACGGCCGCAGTCGCCTGCTACTTCATGCTCCCAACCCTCTTCGGAGGGCAGCAACTGCAGATCAGCGCGCAGCAGGCACATGCCCTCGGGCAGATGTTCGGCCTGCCAGCGCGCGAGGTGCGCAGCATCACGGCGCAGGTGGGGGCGATGTTGCCGGCCGTCGCGCCGCTCTATGGCGGTTTCATGCTGTTCGAGGGCTTCTACTTCACCCGTTGGACCCTGCTGGCGCGTCGCCGCGGCCTTCCAGAGGTCCGGCCATTCCTCAGGTGGACGGCGCCGGAATGGCTACCGCCGATCTACCTCGCACTTTTCGCGGCGCAGCTTGGCTCGGGGCTGCTCGGGCTCTCGACGGACGTGCAGCGCTGGATCGGATTTGCGGTCCTGTGGAGCGAAGTTCCGCTCCTGGTCATCGGGCTCGCCATCCTGAGCTTCTGGCTCGCGCGCCTCGGCATCCCGCCGGTGATCCGGGTCGTCGTACTCGGAATCCTGCTCCTGACGCCGGCCTTCGCGGAGCTCCTGATCTGGATCGGCATTCTCGACGTCTTCATCGACCTACGTCGGATTCGCGGTTCCACAACTAGCTAAGGCGGGAGGTGTGGCCGCGCTCGCGCGGCCGGACAGCATGCAGGTGATCTTGCGCGAAGACGTTAAGAATCTTGGCAAGCGCGGGGAGATCGTCAAAGTCGCAGACGGCTACGCCCGCAACTTCCTGTTCCCGCGCGGCCTTGCCGACGATCTGTCCGAGGGGCGCATGAAGCAGGCGCAGGTGGAGCAGCGCAAGGCGCAAGGGCGCCAGGACAGGCTACTCCAGGAAGCGCAGGCACTCGGTGAGCGCATCTCCGCGATGGCGATCGAGCTGAAGCTCAAGGTGGGGGAGAACGGCAAGCCGTTCGGCTCGGTGACGGCGCAGGACATCGCGTCGGCCCTCGCGCAGCAGGGCGTCGAGGTCGACAAGCGCCGCATCGAGATCGCGGCGCCCATCCGCCAGCTTGGGGAATATGTCGTCGAGGTGCGCCCGCACGCCAAGGTGACGGCGCGCCTGCGCATCACCGTCGTCCGAGCGTAGGCCGTGGCAACGCCTGAGGCCGCCGTAGGCCGCACACCACCCCAGAGCATCGAGGCCGAGCGCGGAGTGCTCGGCTCGATGCTGATCGAGACGGAGGCCATTCCGCAGGCGCTCACCATCCTGCAGCCGGAGGACTTCTACCGCGAAGCCAACCGCGCCATCTACGAGTCCATGCTGACGCTCTTCGAGCGCAGCGAGCCGATCGACCTCGTGACCCTCTCCGAGGAACTGCGCAAGACCGGCAGGCTCGAGGCCGCCGGTGGCATCGCCTATCTCACGTCCCTGGCCGCCGGCGTGGCGACGGCGGCGCACGTCGAGCGCTACGCGCAGATGGTGCGCGACCGTTCCCTGGCCCGCCAGGTGATCCGCGCCGGCACCGAAATCGTCGCGCGCGGCTTTGACCCGCAGTTGCCGGCGGACGAGCTTCTGGACGAGGCCGAGGCGAAGATCTTTCAGATCGCCCAGAGCCGCAGCACCCGCAGCTACGCGCCGCTCAAGGACGTGCTGCTCGAGACGATCGGCAAGATGAATTCGATTTACCGCGAGGGCGGCGGGGTCACGGGCGTGCGGACAGGTTTTCCTCGCCTCGACGAGCTGACGGCGGGTCTGCAGCCGGCCGATCTGATCATCGTCGCGGCACGCCCGTCGATGGGCAAGACGGCGTTTGCGCTCAATCTCGCCCGCAACGCGGCGGTCGAAGGGGTGCCGGTCGCGGTCTTCTCGCTCGAGATGTCGCGCGAACAGCTGGCCCTGCGCCTCGTCTGCTCGGAGGGTTTCATCAACCAGAACAACCTGCGCACTGGACGCATGAGCGACGACGAGTGGAAGAACTTCGCCCTGGCCGTCGACCGGCTTTCGAGTGCGCCGATCTTCATCGACGACACACCGTCGCTCACCGCCCTCGACCTGCGCGCCAGGGCGAGGCGTCTCAAGGCGGAGCACCACATCGGTCTCATCCTGATCGACTATCTGCAGCTGATGGAGGCACGAAACCGCACGGAGAACCGCCAGCAGGAGATCTCCGCGATCTCGAGGTCTCTGAAGGCCCTGGCGCGTGAGCTCAGCGTGCCGGTCGTGGCTCTCTCGCAGCTCTCGCGCGCTGTCGAGTCCAGGCAGGACAAGCAGCCCATGCTGTCCGACCTGAGGGAGTCCGGGGCGATCGAACAGGACGCGGACGTGGTGGCGTTCATCTACCGCGACGACTATTACAACCAGGAACTGCCGCCCGAGCAGCAGAACATCGCCCAGATCAACATCGCGAAGCAGCGCAACGGTCCGGTCGGGAAGGTGTACCTCCACTTCCAGAAGGAATACGGACGCTTCGATCTGCGCGAGGTGGAAGAGCCGCGCTGAGAGGCGCTCCCGGACTCCCGTCGCCCATGCCAAGAGCCCTTTGACACCGGTCAAGGGGCTCTGCTATCCTTGCGGCGGCCCGTTAGGCCGACTCGAGGAGGCGGTAGAGTGCCAGCCATCGCGGTGGTCGGCGCCCAGTTCGGCGACGAAGGCAAGGGAAAGGTCAGCCACTACCTAGCCCGTCAGGCGCACATGGTGGTTCGCACGCAGGGCGGCAACAACGCGGGGCACACGGTCGTCGTTGGCGGCAAGGTCTTCCGCGTGCACATCGTTCCGTCCGGCGTCCTATATCCCGAATGCACAAGCGTCATCGGCAACGGCGTCGTCGTGGACCCCGAGGTCCTGTTGCAGGAGATCGACTACCTGCGATCCGAAGGCGTGGACACCAGCCGTCTCATCCTCTCCGACCGTGCGCACCTCATCATGCCGTACCACAGGATGCTGGACGGCCTCGACGAGGATCGGCGCGGACTTCGGCGCATCGGCACGACGCGCCGCGGCATCGGGCCAGCTTACATGGACAAGAACGCTCGCCTCGGCATCCGCGTCGCGGACCTCCTCGATCCCGAGGGCCTGCGCGAGATGATCGAGGAGAATGTCGCTCTCAAGAACGACCTCCTGCAGAAGGTCTACGGCCAGGAACCCCTGTCCGCGGCCGCCGTCTACGAGGAGTACCTCGGATACGCCGAGCGCCTGAGGCCGTACGTCGCCGACACCGCGCGCCTCGTCAACGAGGCGATCGACGCGGGCGAGCGCGTGGTCTTCGAAGGGGCTCAGGGCTCGCTCCTCGACGTGGACCACGGCACCTATCCCTACGTGACCTCGTCGCACCCGGTCGCGGGTGGCGTGACGATCGGATCCGGAGTCGGACCGACCAAGATCGACAAGGTGCTCGGTGTGCTCAAGGCGTACACCTCGCGGGTGGGCGACGGGCCCTTCCCGACGGAGCTTTTGAACGAGCAGGGCGACGCGATCCGCGAGCGGGGCAAGGAGTATGGCACGACCACCGGCCGCCCACGGCGCATCGGTTGGGTCGACGGCGTCCTCCTGGGCTATGCGGCGAGGATCAACGGTCTGACGCACCTGGCCATCAATTCGGTGGACGTCCTGGCCGGCTTCGACAAGATCAAGATCGCCGTCGCGTACGACCTGGATGGTCGGCGGATCGAGGATCCGCCTGCGACCCTCAGGGACTTCGCCAGATGCAAGCCGATCTACGAGGAACTCGACGGTTGGGGCGAACTTGGTACGCCAGCGCACCGCAACGAGATTCCGCACAGCCTCGAACGCTACGTTCAGCGCATCGAGCAGATCACCCACGCGAAGGCTGCCGTGATATCGGTGGGTCGCGACCAGGGTGAGACGATTTACGTCGAGGAACTGTTCTAGTAATTCTGAGTTAGGATAGCCTAAACGAAAGCGGCGCAAACCAAAATGGTGTGCGCCGCTTAACTTTTAGTCTGTCCTAAGTACACTGTCCCGCACTACCGTAGCAATGCAAGGGTGTCCGTCATATCTATCTAGGCGTGACGAACTTGTATCTCGGGGTGGGGACAGAGTGCATTTGGTCCAGTTAACTCTTGTGACATCGAAGGATGCTCTAATTAGCGTCGCGCTACCGGTTGCCGTACTGCTCTTTGCTGTAGCGTATATAGAAGCCGCAGGGTATCTAAACTTCGAACGCCTCTTCGCAAAGACACGGGGCCTTCAGCCCGCGCTGGGAGCCCTGGCGTCGGCTGTTCCAGGCTGTGCCGGCAGCATCACCATGACACGCCTGTATGGCCTGGGGGCGGTGACGGCCGGGACACTCTACGCTGCGCATGTCGCCACACTGGGCGACGCGGCGTTCGTGCTTTGGAGCGCCAAACCTCTCGATACGCTGGGACTTACCCTGGTCGTTGCGGCGGTGGGAGCAGCGTTCGGCTACCTGGTGCAATCGAGCGTAGCCGCGAAGTTCCTGCGGTTGGACGACGCAAACTTCAGTTGCCCGGTGCCGAACCGCCTGCCGATGTGGGCGGTGGTGCTGTGGCCGGCCCTGCTGGTGGTCGGTCTCCTGGGCGCCATGCTGCTGCCCCACGCAGTCGCCCTGGCCGGAGGCGTTGGCGTTGTGCTGGTCCTGCTCGGCGTCGTCATGCTAAGGCTGCCGCCGGCACCGGTGCCCTCCACGCCGCTATGGCAGGCGCTCCAGTCGTCCGTGCGCGACGCCGCGGAGATCATCATCTGGGTGGTGGCGGCCGACGTCCTCTTCCAACTGGGCAACGCGCTGTCGGGCGGCATCCTCGTCCAGATGCTGCAAGGAAACGTCCTGATCGACGTCCTGCTCGCGGCCGCCGTCGGGCTGATCCCGGGCTGCGGACCGCAGATCGTTGTGGCGACGCTCTT
>JAJZIE010000085.1 GCA_021810725.1 Bacillota bacterium
CGTCAGGCGCACCGCGATGAACGGCAGCACCATGTAGGTGGCGACGGCTCCGAGGAACCGCGCCACCGCCAGCGAAAGCACGGGACCGCGCGGCCGTAGCCAGCCGCTCATCGCCATGAGGCACCGTGGCGTTTGATGGAGTCCCAGTGGTTAGTGCGTGGCCCTCTGTCGTCCAAAGGCATGCGCCTAGCTTCGCGGCCGATGCGCCTGGTCCCTGTCACGGGCGCGGACGCGCACCAGGCGGAAGGTTCAACCAAGCTCGTCCTGAAGGTCCCGGTAGGTCTCGGCGCTGTAGCCCAGCACGAGGCGGTCGGGAAACCAAAGCAGCGGCCGGCGCAGGGAAAGCGGATCGTCCAGGAGGCGATCCATGACCTCCTCGTCCGTCAGCGTGGCGATGTCGACGCCCTGGGCGCGCCAGTGCTGGCCGCGCAGGGCGACGAGCTCGCGGACACCGCCCTGAAGGAGACGACCCATCTCGCGCAACTCGGCGCGGTCCGGCCCTTCCTTGGGCAGCCGCCGCTCCGAGACCGAAAAACCCTTATGCGAGAGCTCCGCCCTCGCCTTGCGGCAGGACGTTCAGCCTGGATACCAGAAGAAGACGCCTCGCAAGTTTCACACCTCCGCGAGGCAAGTCTATCATGGAGGCCAAGTGCCGTTACGTTAGGAGGCCAACTCTTTGGCGAAGGCGTTTTCCGGAATTCAGCCCACCGGCGAGATCCATCTCGGCAACTACATCGGCGCCCTGCGCAACTGGAAGCCCGAGAACGGCTCCTATTACTGCGTGGTGGACCTGCACAGCATGACGATGCCCTGGGATCCGAACGAGATGCGCCAGAACATCCGCTCTACGGCTGCGCACCTCCTGGCGCTCGGCCTGGGCGACCCCTCGCAGGTCTTCCTGCAGAGCCAGGTGCCGGAGCACGCGGAGCTCAGTTGGATCCTGACCTGCCTCGGGCGCATGGGCGAGCTCAGCCGCATGACCCAGTACAAGTCCAAGGGGCGCGGCCGGCAGGACGTCTCCGTCGGCCTCTTCGCCTATCCCCTGCTCATGGCCGCCGACATCCTGCTCTACGGTGTGCACGAGGTGCCGGTCGGGGAGGACCAGAAGCAGCACATCGAGCTGACGCGAGACCTGGCGCTGCGGTTCAACAGCCGCTACGGACCTGTCTTCACGGTGCCCGAGCCGCGCATCTCCGAGGTGGGCGCCCGGGTGCTCTCGTTGCGCAACCCCCAGGAGAAGATGTCGAAGTCCGACCCGGACCCGAACAGCAAGATCCTGCTCACGGACGCCGACGACGTCATCCGCAAGAAGGTCATGACAGCCGTCACCGACTCTGGCCGCGAGGTGTACTACGACACCGAGGAGAAGCCGGGGATCTCGAACCTGCTTGAGATCGCCTCGACGCTCTCGGGCGAGAACGTCGAAGAACTCGCGGGGCGCTACCGCGACAAAGGCTACGGCGCCTTCAAGGGCGCCGTGGCCGACATCGTCATCGCCGCCATCCGACCGCTGCGCGAACGCGTGCTCGAATTGCTGGCGGATCCCGTCGAGATCGACGAAGCTCTCGCCCGCGGCCGCGAGCACGCCCACGGCGAGGCCAAGCCCATGCTGGACGCGGTGAAGCGGGCTGTCGGGCTGCTGGTGCCCTGACGCGAAAAGCCCTACGGCAGATACGGGCGCATGATCTCGATCAACCGCTCCAGCGCCGCCTCCAGATGCCCGTCATCGTTCGTGACGATGGCGTCGCAGCGCCCCTGTTGGGCGAACTCCATCTCGACGCGCTCCATGCGGCGCTCGAGGTCCTCTCCCGGCGTGTCGCCGCGTGCCACGAGCCTGCGCCTGAGCTCCTGCGGCGACGACGGCCGGACGAAGATCGAGGTACTGTCGTCGGGAAATGCCGCCTTGACCGCGATGCCACCCAGCACGTCGATCGACGTGATGCCGAGGACGCCGCTTGCGATGGCCTCCTCGAAGCGCTGGCGCGAGGTGCCGTAGCGGTTGCCGTGCACCCATTGCCACTCGAGCAGGTCTTCACGCTCGATCAGCGCGTCGAATTCCTCGTCGCTGGCGAAGAAGTACTCGCGCCCGTGCTCTTCGCCTGGGCGCGGCTTGCGGGTCGTGGTGGTCGGGATGAAGCGCACGGCCGGCAGGACCTTGCGCACCTCCTGGATCAACGTGGTCTTGCCGCTGCCGCTGGGTCCGATGAGCAGGAAGAGATGACCGCGCATGCCATGCTCCTTGCAGAGCGGCGCTTGGCGCCGCCCAGAGGTCTTTCACCCAGACTGCCAAGTGACCGGGAAGGTGTCAAGCCGCCGACTTGCCCCAAAACCAAAGTGACGCGAAACAGGAAAGCCAGGTGCGGCAGGTGGCGATCCGCCCTGGCGGCTGCCGAGCTTGGACCGGACTTTCGTAAGGCCGGTCAAATGGTTCGCGGACGCACGAGGGAGTCCGGGCAAAGAGGACCGGCCTGGCCAGGCCGGATCGCGGGGGAGGTCGGTGCATGTCTGACCTGAAGGGGTCGCCATTGCAACTGCCAGGTCGGCGGCTGCTGCTCGTCCGCCACGCGACTCCGCACGTCGATGCCGGAGTTCCGGCGGAGCGATGGCACCTGTCGGTACGGGGGCGGCAGGAGGCGCAGTCGCTGGCCATGGACCTGCGGCTCCAACTGCCGCGCATCTGGAGCAGTCCCGAGACCAAGGCGCGGGAAACCGCCACGTTCCTGGCAGCCTTGTCGGGTGCGGAGGTGGCGGTGCACGACGGGCTGCGGGAAGTAGGCTTCCGTCAGGGCCTCCTTCCCGAGGCCGAGTTCCGGCGACGAGTCGCGAGCTACCTCGATGGCGGAGCCGATCCCGATTTCGAGCCCTACGACGTGGCGAGGCAGCGCATCTTGCGCTGCCTCGCAGAGATCGCTGGCCTTGAAGGCGGGGGCGGGGACATCGCGCTCGTTTCGCACGGCCGGATCCTGACGGTACTCGTGAGCGCATTGCTCGGGCGCCGTCTGGGCGGACGGCTCTGGTCCAGGATCGGCATGCCGGACTACGCCTGGTTCGACCTCGAGCATGGCGTGGCCCTAGCGGGATTCGCCGCGGTCCCTTGACCCGTCACGCCCGACCGGTTCGATCCTAGCGGGTTGCAGGCGTGGCCGCGGCCCTGAGGCGCTCAAGCTGCGAGCGGTCGTAGCGATACGTGCGACCGCAGAAATGGCATCGGAGTTCTGCCTCGCCGTCTTCCACCAGCTCGTCCAGGGCCTTTTGCCCAAGCAGCAGAAGCGACCGGCTGGCCCTGGCGCGGCTGCATGTGCAGCGAAGGCGCAGCGGCTCGTTCTCCGCGATGTGCACATCTCCAAGGCCGGACAGGATGTCCCGCAGCAGCTCGTCCGCGGACGCGGCCTGCGCGGCGCGCGACGAGATCTGCCCGATGGCCGCTACGCGCGACTCGAGTTCCGCGGCGAATTCCTCGCCGCCGGGCAGCACCTGGAGCAGGAGGCCCCCGGCGGCCTTGACGCTGCCGGAGGCGTGAAGCAGCACGCCGAGGGCGACCGCGGACGGCACCTGCTCGGAGTTGAGGAGGTAGCTTGCGATGTCTTCTCCCACCTCGCCGCTGACCAAGGGCGCGGTGGAGGTGTAGGGCTGGGCGTCGCCCATGCTGCGGCTGACGACGAGTACGCCCTTGCCGACGGCGCGCCCGACATCCAGCTTGCCGTTCGCCTTGATCGGCAGCGCGACCTGGGGATTCTGCACGTATCCGCGGACACCACCCTCGGCGTCCGCGTCGGCGATGACCGCGCCGACGGGCCCGTCGCCGAGCAGGCGCAAGGTGAGGCGGTCCGGGGGCTTGAGCATGGCCGTGGACAGTAGGGTCGCGCCCATCATGCTGCGTCCGAGCGCCGCCGTCGCGACCGGGAATGTGCCGTGGCGGCGCCGCGCGGATTCGACGAGCCTTGTGCCGATGACCGCGATCGCCCTGATCTTGCCGGATTCGGCGGTGGCGCGCGCAAGGGTATCCTGCACCATGGACGCCTCCTCTCAGGCTGATCTCGCTGTGTTCGGGGCGGACGATGCCTTCTATCCTAGCACGGCAGGATGAAGGCCCGCACTCTTTACGGCGCTCGAGGCAGCCACCATGATATGGACGGGGGAGACGGCGAGGTGGCACCGGCGGGGCGGTCGTCGGACTATCGCGGAGGGAGGATGAGCGCCTGTCCCGGAACCCCGGCGTCCAGGCCGGGTGGGCAGGCCGAGCCATACACATCTACGGTGGTATCGGTTACCCGCTCCTCTATCTCGTGCTGCTGGTCGAGTCTCTGGGCATACCGTCGCCGAGCGAGGCTTCGCTCGTCTACGCGGGCGTCCTAGCGGGCGAGGGCAAGCTCTCCCTGCCTCTCGTCATCATCGTGGGCGCCTTGGGCTCGATCACCGGTGCGAACATCGCGTACTGGATCGCCATTCGAGGTGGTCGCAAGCTCATCGTCCGCTACGGCACGCGCATCGGCCTGACGGACGCCCGCCTGGAGCAGGCGGAGGGTTTCTTCCGCCGGCGCGGCGACGCCGCGCTGCTCATCGGGCGGCTGCTCTCCGGCGTGCGAGCCCTGATCTCGTATCCAGCCGGTCTCTTCGAGATGCCGTATCCGCGGTTTCTGATCTTCACCTCCATCGGTGCTCTTCTGTGGCCGCTCATCGCCGCGGGAGCCGGCTACCTCGTCGGACCCAAGTGGCCTGTGCTGATGTCCTGGCTCGGCGACGCCTGGCTCGCCATCATCGGCGCCATCGCCCTCGTGGTGGTGGGGTGGATCTTCTGGCGCCGCCGTGCCGGCAAATCCCAGGGGTTCTAGGCGGCCAGTCGCGGCCTTCCTTCGGCGCGGACGTAGTGTTACGCTCCTACCGGGTATGTGCTTGGGTCGCCGCGGGTGGGCCCATGGATGGAAGCTGGGTCGCCGGTGGCGACCCAGGGCGGAGTACGCGGGTCGCCGGTGGCGACCCAGGGCGGAGTACGCGGGTCGCCGGTGGCGACCCAGGGCGGAGTACGCGGGTCGCCGGTGGCGACCCAGGAGGGACGGAGTTTGGCGGACGAAAAGATCGACGTACTCTTCCTCGGCGGAGGCACCGGCGGCTACGAAGCGGCGATTCGCGCCGCGCAGTCGGGCCTCAAGGCCGCCGTGGTGGAGAAGGACAAGGTGGGCGGCGTCTGCCTGCACAAGGGCTGCATCCCGTCGAAGGCCCTGCTGCGCACGGCGGAGCTGATGGCCACCATGCGCGAAGCCTCGGATTTCGGTCTCGAGATCGACGCGCCGCGCCTGGACTTCGGTCAGGCCCAGTCGCGCAAGCAGAAGATCGTCGACCAGCTTTACAAGGGAGTCCAGGGACTGCTCAAGCGCGCGAACGTCACCATCTACGAGGGCGTCGGCACGCTCATGCCACCCTCGATCTTCGCGCCGGCGGGGTCTGTCTCGGTGGAGAAGTCGAACGGTGAGCGCGAACTCCTGAACCCGGATTACATCGTGATCGCCACAGGCTCCTCCGCGCGGGAACTGCCAGGTCTCGCGTTCGATGGCGAGCGCGTGATCTCGAGTGACCACGCCTTGCAGCTCCAGGAAATTCCGAAGTCCACGATCATCGTCGGGGCCGGCGCGATCGGCTGCGAGTGGGCGTCGCTCTTCTCGGACCTCGGCGGAGAGGTGCACCTCGTCGAGGCGCTGCCGCGGATCCTGCCGCTCGAGGACAAGGATATGTCGGACCAGCTGCAGCGGGTCTTCACGCGCCGCGGCATCGCCTGCTACCCGGGTCACGCGGTGGATGTCGGCAGCTACAAGGCGACGGAGGACGGCGTCGAGATCACCATTGAGGGCCCTTCGGGCAAGAAGACCCTCACCGCGCAGAAGATTCTCGTCGCGATCGGCCGCAAGCCCAACAGCGACGGCCTCGGCCTCGAGAACTTCGACAAGGTCAAGATCGACCGCGGCTACATCCAGGTCGACGCCGAGATGCGCACAGGCGATCCCCGCATTTTCGCGATCGGCGACGTCATCGGCAGGCTCCAGCTCGCGCACGTCGCGGTGCACGAGGGAATCATCGCCGTGAACGCCATCCTGGGCCACAAGGGCGAGACGATCGACTACGTGAAGGTGCCGCGCTGCACCTACAGCCGGCCCGAGGTCGCGTCAGTGGGCCTCGACGAGCAGGCGGCCCGCGATCAGGGCTATGAAGTGAAGGTGGGCAAGTACTTCTTCAAGGCGAACGGGAAGGCCCTCATCTACGGCGAGGACCAGGGCCTGTGCAAGGTCGTGGCGGACGCTAAGACGGGAGATTTCCTGGGCCTGCACATCATCGGGCCGCACGCCACGGATCTCGTGGCCGAAGGCAGCCTCGCGCTGGCCTTCGACGGCTCCCTCTACGATCTGCAGGAAGTCGTGCACGCCCACCCGACGCTCTATGAGATCATCAACGACGCGGCCTTGGCCGCGGACGGCAAGATGGCCTGAACCGCACAGGTGCCCCCGCGCGCGCGGGGGCGCCTTTTTCTAGGGGGGGAGCTTCGTGGATGTCCGGCTGGAGGGCGGCTTTGCCGCTCTGGCGGACGGAGGGGAGAGCATGGCCGCCGTAGGCGGCACGCTCGAGGAACTCCTCACGGCGATCGCCGAGCGTGCGCCGCGGCTGGGGCGGCGGCTCTTCACCGCACAGGGGCTGCTCGCGGGCGAGGCGGACGTGCGCGTGAACGGCGTCGACGCCCGGCTGCTCGGCGGACTTCGGGCTGTGCTGCGCCCCGAGGACCGCGTCAGCATTGGTCCCTATCCGCCGAGTGCCATGACGCCGCGCGAGGCGGAGCGCTACGCGAGGCAGATGATCCTCGGCGAGATCGGCGCCGCTGGTCAGGCAAGACTGGCGGCCGCCCGTGTCGCGGTGATCGGCGCGGGAGGACTCGGCGCGCCGGCGGCCACGTACCTGGCGGCGGCAGGCGTCGGGCACCTCGTGATCATCGACGGCGATCGTGTCGAGCGGTCGAACCTGCATCGCCAGCCCGTGCACCACGACGCCGATGTCGGCCGGCCCAAGGCGGAAAGTGCCGCCAATACCCTGCGGGCCCTGAATCCTGACATCGAGGTCACGGCCGTGAGCGAGTTCCTCACGGCGGAGAACGCCCTGCGGCTGCTGGGCGGCTGCGATGTCGTCGTCAACGGCTCGGACAACTTCCCCACGAGGTATCTCGTGAGCGATGCCTGCGTCCTGCTCGGGCGGCCGCTCGTCGACGCGTCGATCCTGCGCTTCGAGGGGCGCCTCGCCGTCTACCTGCCGCGCATGGGCTGCTACCGCTGCCTCTTCCCGGAGCCACCCCCGCCCGGCAGCGTGCCGAGCTGCGCCGAGGCCGGCGTGATCGGCGCCTTGGGCGGGCAGATGGGGTCGCTGCAGGCGCTCGAGACCATCAAGCTCATCACCGGCGCGGGGGAGAGCCTGGGCGGCCGCATGCTGGTCTACGACGCGCTTACGGGTGAGCAGCACCGCTTCGTCCTCGCGCCCGACCCGCACTGTGCCGTCTGCGGTGATCCGCCGCGGCAGACGGAGCTTGTCGACTACGAGGCGTTCTGCGGTGTGCTCGCTCCGCATGCGGCGGAGGAGGGGCTCGGCATCTCGGTACCCGACGCGCTCGCGCTGCGCTCGGACGCGAAGGTGCAGTGGCTGGACGTCCGGGCCGCAGGAGCGCTCGACCGCCCGACCATTCCGGGCGCGCTGCGCGTGCCGCTCGAGGAACTGGGGCAGGGAGAGATGCTCGACCGGGGCAGGCCCGTCGTCGTCTTCTGCGAGATCGGCCGACGCTCCATGCTGGCGGCGGAGCGCCTCCATGGCGATGGCATCGCCGCACGCAGCCTGGAAGGCGGCATCGTGGCCTGGACCGCCGCCGGACTCGATCTCACCCCTTGATGCGGCTCAAGGCGGCTCTGCGCCGCGAACTCCTGCAGGCGGCCAGCAAGGCCATGCCGCTTGAGGCCTGCGGGCTCGTCGGCGGCCAGGGCGACGAGCTCCTCAGCTTCGTAGAGTGCCGCAACGCGGCCCAGAGCGCCCGCAGGTACTCGATCAGTCCCGAGGACGTGCTTTCGGCCCTGCGACAGTTCGAGCGTCAGGCCGTCGAGTTGCGGGCCATCTTCCACTCCCACCCCGCGGGCGACGCGCGTCCCTCGGCGACGGACATCCGCGAGGCCATGTACCCGGACGTGGCGCACCTGATCGTCGGCAGGCCGCCCGATCTGGAGCTGCGGGCCTTCTGGATCGAGGCGGGGCTGGTGCGCGAGGAGCGCCTCGAGGTCACGGACGGGCGACACGAACGCGAGATGGAATGAGGGCGCGGTCCTCCCCTGTGGGGAAGGTCGCGCCCTTTGCCTCTCGGACAGGAACTTCAGCTGAGCGGCAGGAGGTCCTGGAAGTAGAAGCCGTCCCGTTCCAGGGAATCGCCACGCTGTACCGCGATGGGACTCTTGAAGATCGGGCCCGCGTGCACGAAGGTGTGGAACTCGCCATTCTCCCCGCAGGGGTCGACGCCCCCTGGCAGATCGGCGAGGAACTGAAGGTCGTAGTCGCGACCGACGAACGCGGGGTCCAGCTTCTTCGGGTCGACGGTGACGACGATTGCCTTGAACCCCTGCTCGATGAAGTTTTCGGCGAGCTGCTTCGTGTCGAGTCCCCAGAGCGGGAACACCGCCTTGAGATCCGAGCGCCCCAGCTGCCGCTCGCGGTAGTCGCGGACGTCCTGCAGGTAGAGATCGCCGAAGGCGTAGCGCTCGACGCCTTCCTGTCTCAGGGCATCGGTCTCCTGGGCGAAGAGGCTCTCGTACGTCTCGTCCGAGCAGACCTGCGGAATCCGCACCACCCGCAGTGGCAGTCCCGCCGCCTCGGCCTGCAGGCGCAGGAGGTCTTCCCGGACGCCATGCATGCTGATGCGGGCCTGAGGGTCGGTGACGGTCGTGAGCAGGGCGTGGATGGCCGCGTCATACTGCTTCAAGGTCGCAAGGGCGATGGCGCTGTCCTTGCCGCCGCTCCACGAAAGGACGATCTTGTCGGTTTCAGCCATGGCCATGTGTTCTCTCCCATGCCGTCCAGTCTTTCATCCGCGGCAGTTCCCTGCCCAAGGCGCCCGCAAGGGATTCGCCAGCTGCGCACCTCGGCCCT
>JAJZIE010000086.1 GCA_021810725.1 Bacillota bacterium
GGCGGTCAGCGCTGGACCTTCAATCCCCTCGGAAACGATTAGGCCAGAGGAAGCGATTCCATGCAGCGGCACTGCCACCTGGGCAGTGCCGCTTTTGTTCGCGCATTGGCCCGGGGAACCGTGCGGCGCACGCGAGAGGCGACGGCCGGTCGCACAAAAGTTCGAGCGTTTGGGGAAGGCGGGGCTCCGCGTCACCGACCCATGGTGCGCAAGATCACGGCGGGCGCCCCTCAAGACACCGACGCTGTGACCAGGTGGGTCAGGCTCGCCAGGAGATCGCGCCTGATCCCGACCTTGGGGGGAGTGAGGCTTCGTGGTGCCCATCGTGGGGCGGCAGTTCGCCATACTGGTCTTATGGATCGCCTTGTCCCTGATCGTGATCATCGCGTTTCTTTGGGTGCTGCAGAGCACCAGAAAGCCGCGGGAGTTCGAGGAGGTGCAGGAGAGCGGCTACCGCCTGAGACGCGGCTGGGGCTGGCTCTACGGCACGCTTCTGATCATCTCGTTCGCCGCGACGGCCTGGACGATGCCCTATGCCTGGGCGCAGCGGCAGGAGGCGAAGTCGCCGGCCATCACCGTCGAGGTGGTGGCGCACCAGTTTTCGTTCACGATGCCGGCTAGCCTGCCGGCCAGGCGGCTGATCAAGTTCGTCGTGACGTCGTCGGACGTCAACCACGGCTTCGGCATCTACAGCCCGAAGGGTGTTCTTCTGGCGCAGGTGCAGGCCATGCCGGACTACAAGAACGTCCTCTACTTCACGTTCCCGGGACCCGGCACCTACATCATCCGCTGCCTCGAATACTGCGGCGAAGGGCACTCCGTGATGTACCAGAAGCTCACGGTCTACTCGGACGGCAGCCCGGCGGCCGCGGCCCTCAAGAAGGAGGCCTAGGCGATGGCCGCACCGCTTGTGGTCCGTGAGCGGGTGGATCTGCACGCCGCGGAGATCGGTCTCACGCCGCGACGCCTCGTCGGCATGACGCTCGCTGTCGGCCTCACGCTCATCTTCCTGCTCGGCATGGCCGGCGGCATCATGAAGGCCGCCCAAGGCAACCTGATCCAGTTGCAGCCGCAGACCTTCTACGCGCTCCTCACCCTGCACGGCGCCGGCATGATCTCGACCGTCGTGCTGTTGACGGCCATTGCCCTCTGGTATGTCCTGCAGGAGCAGCTCGGGTTGAAGCCGGAAGTCTTGCTGTTCGGCGTCGTCGCCATCGTCTGGGGTCTCCTCGCCGCGGCGGTCGCGGTGCTGATCGGCGGCTTCGGCCCCGCCTGGACTTTCCTCTATCCCTTGCCCTTCCTCGGCACCTGGCCCGCCTGGTCCACCGGCCTGTTCTTTTTCGGCGTCCTCTTCGTCGGCATCGGCTTCGCCGTATTCTGCCTCGACCTCATGGCGGGCATCATCCGTACCTACGGCGGAGTCCTCAACGGTCTCGCCTGGGACACCTGGATCCCCGCCTTGCGCCGCAAGGACGGCAAGGTGGCGCCGCCGCAGGTGATCGCCGCCACCATGGTGGCGATCGACGGGCTCATCACCGTGGCGGCCGGCAGCGTGCTCGTGATCGCGCTCCTGGCCCACTGGTTCTCGCCCAGGTTCCCGATCGATCCCCTCTGGATCAAGAACCTGACCTACTTCTTTGGACACACCATCGCCAATCTCGCGATCTACGTCTCGGCCGGGGTGATCTATGCCGTGCTGCCGGCCTACACCGGCCGCACGTGGCACACGAACAAGGTCTACGCGCTTTCCTGGGCGATCTCGCTGATCTTCGTGCCGTGGGCCTGGCCGCACCACCTCTACATGGACTTCGTCCAGGCGCCGTGGCTGCAGATCGGCGGCGAGGCCTCGACCTACATCGCCACCATTCCGGCCACCGTCGTGACCATCTTCGGCTCGCTGCTTCTCGTCTACCGCTCGCGGATGCGCTGGCGGCTCGGCTCCACCATGTTCATGGCCGGCATCCTCGGCTGGCTGGTCGGAGGCATCGCGGCCATGCTCGACGCCACCATCCCGTTCAACGAAGTGCTGCACAACACGCTCTGGGTGCCAGCCCACTTTCACACCTATCTCCTGGGCGGCGTGTTCCTCTTCGTGCTCGGCTTCGCCTCGTACTTCATCGGCGAGCGGCCCGTCGAGGGCCCCTGGCTGAAGTCGATCGAGTGGTGCTTCTTCACGGGTCTCGTCGGGTTTCTCCTGATGTTCTACGCAGGCGGCATCGAGGGCGTCCCGCGGCGCGAGGCGGTGCAGCCCGCGCCTGGGCCGATCCTGGCCGAGATCGCCACCGGCTTCGTCGTGCTGCTCCTGATCGGGCTCGTGGCGATGCTGATCGAGTTCTGGCTCCGCGCACGCAGTTCGGCAGCGGTGGAAAGGGAGCGAAGCGCATGAAGACGGCACAGAGGCTCTGGCCCCTAGCGCTCCTGGTGCTCGTGGTCATCGACATCTTCGGCCCGCTCGCCTTCGGCGCCACCGAGCCGCCGCTGTCGCTGCACCACCTCGAGCACGCGTTCCTGCTCTTGGCCGGCGGCGTCTTCGGCATCGCCTACGTGCGGCGGCGCCCGCTGTCCTACGGCGACCCGCTGTGGCTCTTCGCGGTGCTCGGGCTCGGCACGCTGTCGCTGCTCATGATGCTGCCCGACGTCTACGGCACGGTGGATGCCCAGCCGGTCCTGCACACCGCGCTGCACCTCGGGTTCGTCGTGGTGGGCTGGCTTGGCGGCTACGCCGCCGAGCGCTACGCGCCGCGCCTGGGTCTTGGCTGGCAGCTGCTCGTGGTGGTGACCGGCATCATCACGGCTACGGGTTTCGGCTCGCCGCCGCCTCTGGCCTGAGCACCCTGGGGCGCAGTTTCGCAAGCGGGGATCCGGCCGGGCGCACATGGCCCGGCCGCTTCTCCGCGCATCGCAAGCGTCATCCAGGTGGCGGTGGACGGCCTCCTTGGCACCCTTGCGCAGGATAGCGCCTGGGCAGCATCGCCGCAGGAGTGCCTTCGACTGCGCGAGGGGGCATGGACCGTTGAAGCGGGACGGCATCGGCGCCGGGGGGCAGGCGGGAACGCGGGACACCGACAGCGCGACGTCATCCGCGCCAACCCTCGAAGCACTCTCCGCTTGCCCGTATTTTCGAGGGCTTCGGGAGGCGGAGCGTAGGCAGATCGCAGCCGAAGGCCGCGTGCGATGGCTTGCGCCCGCGGAGGTGCTGCTGCGCGAACAGGAGCCCTGCGCGGGACTTTGGCTGGTGCTTGAAGGCAACGTCCTGCTCGTGCGTGGCGATCGGGGCGGTCGGGAGCAGATCCTGCGCCGCTGCGGGGCGGGGGAGACGTTGAACGACGCGCCGGCCTTCGACGGTGGCGACAATGCCGCGACGGCGATCGCCGAGGGTGCGGCGCGCGTGTTTGTGCTCGGCCACCGGGAACTGCGGGCCCTTCTCGAAGCGTTCCCGCAGATCGGGATCGCTCGAGCATCTCGCGGGGCGGATGCGCCACCTTGTCGAACTGGCCGGCGACCTGGCGCTGCTGGGGGTGCCGGCGCGCATCGCGAAGCTGCTGCTGCGGCTCGCGGACCCCGACGGGTGGGTGCCCGAGGACGTGACCCAGCAGGAGATCGCCGAGATGACCGGCACGGTGCGCCAGGTGGCAAACCGGGTGATCGCGGAGCTTGCGCACCTGGGCGTGCTGGAGCTGGAGCGGGGGCACATCCGCGTCGTCGATCGGGCGCGGCTCGCCGCGCAGATCGGAGAGGGACAGACGGAGTAAATCCTGAGTTCTGTTGTCACTTTTGTTGCGGCGCCCCGCGGCACTGGCCGCCTATCATGGAGTGCGCGCAGGCGGGGTTTCCTCAGCCTGCCCAAGGCGAGCGCGACGATAGGGGGTGCAGGGAGTGGATGGAGTGGTGTACCTCGACAACGCGGCCACCAGCCACCCAAAGCCCCCGGCGGTGCTGGAGGCGATGCGGGACGCCATCGAGCGGATCGGCGCGAGTCCTGGCCGCGGAGGCCACCGTCAGGCGATCGAGGCGGGGCGCGCCGTGTTCCATTGCCGGGCGGCGGTCGCCGAGCTGATCGGGGCCCTCGAGCCCGAGCGCGTCGCCTTCACGAAGAACGCGACGGAGGCGATCAACGTGGGACTCTGCGGGGTCCTGCGCCCCGGCGACCGCGTCGTCACGACCGACATCGAGCACAACGCCATGTGGCGCCCGCTCTGCCGGCTCGCGCGGGCTGGAGTCGGGGTGGACGTCGTGCCGGCGGAGACGGATGGCACGGTCGACCCGGAGCGGATGCTGCGGGCGATCGGGGAAGGCACCCGCCTCGTCGCCCTGACCCACGCCTCGAACGTTCTCGGCGCATTGGTGGAAGTCCGCCCGATCGCCGCGGCGGCGCATGCCGCCGGTGCCCTGCTTTTGCTCGACGCCGCACAGACCCTCGGAGAGTGGCCACTCGATGTCGAGGACCTCGGGATCGACCTCCTGGCCGCGCCGGGACACAAGGGCCTCCTTGGTCCGCAGGGCACGGGATTTCTCTACGTCGGCCCACGGGTGGAGGCGATCGAGCCGCTCGCGGTTGGTGGCACCGGCAGCCGCTCGGAGGAGGAGGAGCAGCCTGACGTCCTGCCGGACCGACTCGAGAGCGGGACGCTCAACCTTCCCGGGATCGCCGGCCTGTCGGCCGCTCTCGCCTACCTCGCGCAGCAGGGCGGGGAGGCGAGGGCAAATGTCCGGCAGCGGACGGCGGAACTCGCGACAGGCCTTTCCGAGATTGGGGGTGTGCGCCTCCTGGGGCCGCGAGAGCACACCGTGCGCGCAGGGCTCGTGACGTTCACCGTGGGACAGGCCGACTCCGAAGACGTCGCGGCGGACCTCGACCAGCGGGGCGTCGCCTGTCGCGGCGGGCTCCATTGCGCGCCGCAGGGTCACCGCAAGGCGGGTACGATCGACCGCGGGGCCGTGCGGTTTTCTCCTGGTCCCTTCACTTCGGCGGAGGATGTCGCGACGGCCATCCGGGCGGTCCACGCCGTCGCGCGGGAGGTCTTGCCGTGACCGACTATCTCACCTTCTCCTCGAACAGCCTGGCTTTCCGGGCCGAGCAGGCGCTTCTTGCGGCAGGCATGACCGTCGCCGTCGTGCCGCGTCCCCCCGGCATGGTCGGGCGCTGCGCCCTCGCGCTCAAACTCCCGCCCGGAAGCCTCGAGGCCGCGCGGGGGCTGCTCGCCGCGCGGCACATCCCGATCCTCAAGGCCCACGCACTTACCGCCTGATGGAGGTGATGTCTGTGGCGACGCCCACAGCCGGCCCGTCGGAGCTGACGAGCCAGTTTCTAAATAAGTTCATGCTGCCGAAAATCGCGCTCACCATCATCGGCGTCGCCTCGCTCCTCGGCGTCTCGGTCACGAGCTGGCTCGAGGGCATCCACGACCCCTTCGCGATCGCGGTCCGCTGGCTGATCTTCGCGACGCTCGGCATCCTGCTCGGCTCGAGCCTCTGGGCCGGCTTCATCGGGCCCTGGGCAGAGAGCGTGCGGCCCGCGCCGGGGGCGAAGGCGTTTCTCGCCGCGGAGGGCCTGCGTTTTCGAGTCTTGCACCGCATCATGGCGGCGGCGGGATCTGTCGCCGTGTTCGCCTATCTGCTGGTGGCCCTGGGCGGCCCCGACTATCCCCTGCGACCTCTCGTGCTGGCCGGAGTGGCCTTGCTGGCGGCCCTTGCCTTCTGGCTGCCGGCTCGCGACCGGCGGGGCGCCCGGCGTGCGGCAGCCCTGTCCGCTCTTGCGCTCGCGCTGCTCGCCCTGGCCGAAGTGTCGGCCGAAGGGATGGCACCCGGCGGGGATGTCCCGCTCTGGGGGCTCGTGCGGGCGGTGCACCTCCTCGCGTTCGGCGCCTGGTTCGGTGGCGCCGCCTGGAACATCTTCATCAACGCCGCGAGCGGCCGGGAGACGCTCTGCCTCGATACCGTGATCGCCTCCCACCTGCAACTCGAGGGCTTTCGCAAGGTGGTGCGGGTCGCCTTCCCGACCATCGTCCTGACCGGCCTGCTGCAGGCGGGTTTCCTGTCCGGCCCGAACCTCGGCTTCTTCGTCGGGACCGGCATCGGCCTCGTGGTGCTGACGAAGCTTGGCCTCGCGGGAGCGCTCGTCGTCATCTTCTTCACCTGTCCGATGTGGGGCGCGTGCTCCCCGATCGCCGGCGTCTGCAACATCGAGGACCTCGCAGAGGCGCCTGTCGGCTATGAACTGTCCGCCGTGCGGATGACGAACGGAGGCGACTGAAGGCCCGGCAAAGCCAAGTCCCCGGCTCCGACCGGCAACAGGCGGCCGCCCCCTGGCATCTTGCCGGGGGGCGGCCGAGCTGCGCAGTTGCGAGCGGATGCAGGCGTCAGACCTTCGGCGTGAGCTCCGCCAGCCTCCTGAGCTTCGCGTCGAGCTGGTGGCGAAGGTCCTCCACGCCCGCCGCTCCGTCGAAGTTCGCCGCGGCGTTCTTGGCCGAGACCTCAACGGCCGCCCCGCAGAGGACGACGGCGCATTCCCAGTCGGAGCGCATCGTCTTGGGACAGATCGCCTCGGCTTCGCGGATCGCCTCGATCAGGGCGATCGCGAGATCGAGCACGGCAAGCGGCGAGAGCGTCGCCTCGCGCAGGGCCTGCGCGATGGCTTCGTCCCGACCGGCTGTGTCCTTGGGCAGACGGTAGGCCGAGATCACCTGCGTGTAGGCCGCGGAGTCCCGTTCGGCCTGGCCAAGGAAGGCATGGCGCAGTTCCCTGCCACGCCCGACGAGCTCCTCGCCGGAGTGTTGACCCTTCTTGACCGCGAATCCCGCGATCATCTCAAGGAGAGCCGCGGCCTCGGCGCCCACGTAGCAGCTGGCGGCGCCAGAGGCTGGCGTCGGGGTGGCCTTGGCGAGCTCGTCCAGAAAACCTTCCACGGCTGGAAGTCCCCTTTCGCACCGCACACCGGGCGCCTTGGCTCCGAGCCTGCCAGCCGACGGACGGTGCTTCCCAAAGTATCGCCCGGCTTGTCGCAAGGCGAAGTGAGCGACGTCACGCACCGCGACCAGCGAAGGCGCGCGGCGTGGGGCGAAAGGGGGTGACCACCTGCGGCCACCCCCTTGCGGTCAGTAGGTCAGGACGCGTCCCCAGAGGCTCTTCGTGCCCCAGAGACCCTCGCGCAGGGCTTCGAGCTGCAGGATCTGGCTGTGGTCCACGAACAGGTTGACCTCCGGCCCGTAGTTCTTGATGTACCACTCGAAAACCTCGGGATCCGCGGCTTCGAACATCACCTTCTCGGTGCCGAGCTCCGCCGCGAAGCGTTGCGCGATGTCCGTGCGCGGGGTGCGGACGCTCTCGGTGATGCCCTCCGATTCGATCATGATCATGTAGGCGCCCTCATCGAGGCAGCGCTTCGCGATCTCGATCGCGCGGGCGGGATCCGAGACGCCCTCGGACGCCAGCTCGTCGGCGGACGTCGTGCCGCCCGCGCCGAACTGCACCCCCACCTCCGGCTTCGGTAGCAGGCCCAGGCTCGCGACCTTGCCGACGAGGCGCAGGATGTCGTCGATCGGCATGGTGATGAAGCCCGTGGAGATCTCGACGATGTCGAAGCCGACCCGGCGGCATTCCTGCAGGTAGCGGTCGACCGCGTCGGACCCCTGGGTCAGGACGTGCTCGAGGAAGCCGCCGGTCGAGACCTTGACGTCGTGGCTGTGCGCGATCTCGATGAGCTCGCGCAAGGTGCTTTCGGGCAGCAGGCTGAAGGAACCGCCGGCGAACTTCAGGATGTCGGCATAGTCGCCCGCCGTCTCGAGGACGTCCGAGAGGTAGCGGGGCCCGACGACGCTGTAGTATGGGCCGCGGATCTCGGTGACGCCGCGCGTGCGGGGCTTCTCGGGACGACGGTTGGTGCGCAGGAAGGAAAACGCGCGCTCTTGCATCTTCATGTCCTCCTCTAGTGCGGCCGGACCGTCCCGAGCAGCGGGGTGAGGTCCGAGACCTCGATCTCCTCGAGCCGCGAGACGGCGGTGATCAGGCCGCGCACCCGCACGGGGTCCGCGTCCTGCGCGAGCGACTGGAACTTCTGGGCGGCCTCGTCCCAGCTCATCGGGTGGGTCGTGAAGCCGGGGTAATCGGTTTGCTCGACGCTGTGCGCCCTGCCGTCCTTCGTGTGCAGCGTCACCCGGCAGGCCATCTCCCGTGGGAAGCGGGCGCTGAAGGCGGGATCGGGGCGCACGTCGACGCGCTGCAGCAGGTCCTGGACGTCCTTGCGGACGATGCGTTCGGGACGGTACTGCGCGGGGCCGACCCCACCGTCGAGGTAGGCGACCGCCAGCATGTAGGGCAGCGAGTGGTCGGCCTCCTCCTTCGTGCGGATGTCCTTCTTCCCGCCTTCCTCGCCACCGCCGATGATGTGGAAAGCGACGTCGAAGGTGTCGAGCGAGACCGTGTCGATCGCGTCCGCGGGGACGCCGCTCCGCCGGCGCAGCGCGAGCAGTCCCTCGATGGCGGACTGCGAATGGATCTCGGCGTTGTAACGCTTGATGATGGTCTTCGTCACCCGTTCGAGGTCCTCGTGCTGCCAGTCGATCTCGAAAGCGCCGGAGATCGCGTCCTTGAACCCCTTGTTGCCCTCGAAGACGGCGAGCGGGCCCGTGATGCCGCTTTGCGCCAGGAGCGCGGCGTACACCGCGTTCATCGCGGCGTGCGGGTAGGCGAGGCCCTTCCAGTTCGACAGCGTGCCCGTGCGCGTCACGCGCAGGGCGTTCTGCGCCGTGCCCGCGATCGCGATCGCGTTCGCGGTCTGCTCCGCGGGGAGCGCCATGGCGCGGGCGGCGCCGGCGGCGGCAGCGTAGACGCCCTGGACCGTGTGGTCGAAGCCCTTCGCGCGCACCGGCGCGACATCGGAGAGCCGGCACTGCACCTGGTAGGCGACAGCGAGCGCGACGAGGAAGTCCCGGCCGCTCGCCTTCGCGTACTCCGCCGCCGCGAGCAGCGGCGCGACGTTGTCGCTCGGATGGCAGGTCTCGTGCGGCGCCAGATACGCGTCGTTGAAATCGAGGTAGCGCACGGCGGCTCCGTTCAGGAAGGCTGCGCGGTCGGGGGCGGTCTTGCCGCCGCCGATCAGCGTG
>JAJZIE010000087.1 GCA_021810725.1 Bacillota bacterium
TACGGCAAGCGTTAGTTTCCGCGAACCGCCCGGTGCGGACCCGCATGCCGGGTGGTGTGGGAGGACGGCGGGGCAACCCCGCCTCCTACCCGATTGGCTTCGCCTACTCCGACATCGTGGGCTACAATCACTGGTTCAACGGCGGCAGCCCGCCGCCGGCCGGCGTGACAGGCATGTCCGGGCTGACGTCGCCCAGACCGGGGGTCGTGCAGATCAAGCTGAAGACGCCCCAGGCGTTCTTCCTCAACGAGATGGCCCTGATGTCGGCGGCGATTGTCGACCCGCGCGTCGTCAGGGAGTACGGCCAGAACTACCAGACGCACGCGGTCGGTACGGGTCCGTACGAGGTCGCGAGCTGGAATCGCGGGCACCAGATGGTGCTCGTCCCGAACCCGACGAGTTGGCGCTACCGCAAGGGCGAGCCCAAGGTCGTGATGGACGAGAACGTGTCGTCCAGCCTGGCCCTGCTGCGCTACCAGCAGGGTGACTACGCCTTCCTTTTCGGCCCTCTGCCCTCCGAGATCTACGCCAAGGTTCTGGCCTCCTCGCGGCTCAAGTCCCAGTACCACAACGTCGTCGAGAACGGTGTCGTGTACCTGGCCTTCAACACGACGAAGGCCCCCTTCGACAACGTGCTGATGCGTCAGGCGGTCAACTATGCCATCAACAAGCAGCTGATCCTGAAGAACATCACCAACGACCGCACGAACATGATGACGCAACCCTTGCCCCCTGGCATCGCGGGTTATAACCCGTCGATCAAGAATCCCTATCCGTACAACCCCGGCAAGGCGAGGCAGCTGCTGCAGCAGGCCGGCTACCACGGCCAGCAGCTCACCTTCATCTACCCGTCCAACGAGAGCGACCACGTCCGCACGGCTGAGATCATCCAGACCGAACTCGCGGCCGTTGGCATGAAGGTGTCCCTCGTCGGCACCAGCCAAGTCGGCAACTACTGGCCCCTTGAGGACAATCCCAAGGGCAACTGGAACATCGCCTGGACTGACTGGTTCCAGGACTATCCTGATGCCCAGGACTTCCTGTTCAACCTGCTCAGCCGGCAGGCGTTCGGGGCGACGAATGTCGGTGACTGGACCGATCCGCGCTTCCAGCAGCTGATCACCGAGGCCGACGCCCTGCCGGCGAGCCAGCAGGCGAAGCGCGTGGCGGACTACCGGCAGGCGGAGCGGATCGCGGTCCAGAAGGCGGCATGGGCGTTCCTCTACAACTATTGGAACGATGCTCTGATCCAACCCTGGGTGCAGCCGCAGGGCACGCCCCAGGATCTCATGTACTACCTGCACCCGGTGAAGACGCCCCAGTTCGAGTTCATGCGCGTAACGTCGCACTGAGATGGGCGGCGGCGAGGCGGGCCCGACAGGCGGGTGCCGCCTCGCTGCGGTTCGCGTGGGGCCCGGCGGCCACGGGTACCCTCATAGAGGCGGTCGACATCTCGGCGACATCGGCGCGCGGGAAAGGAGTCCGTGTTGGCGTTACGGCGTGCCCTCCCAGTGCTGGCGGCGGTGATCGCGGCCTTCGGGCTGGCCCTCGTGGCCATACGGGGCTTCTTCCCGCAGCCGAGCCCCGTCAAGGCGACGTCGGTCGTGCGCGCCCAGGCGGCTGCGAAGGCCATGCTCGCCTGGTACTACCTTCCGGACCGGGGGCTTCTGGCGAGCTACGCCCCCTCAGGCACATCCCAGTTCGCAAGGATATGGGGCTATTCCTGGGCTCTCAGGGCGCTCGAGGATGTCGCGGCCCTGCCTGGAGGCCGACGCTTCATGCCAGTGGTGCGCAGACTGGCGGACGATCTTGACCAGTACTGGGATACGGAGGCTGGGGTGCCGGCATACGCCCCCACCGTCGACCCGGGGCCCGCAGCGGTGAAGTACTTCGACGACAACGCCTGGGTAGGTCTCGACCTGGTCGGAGCCTTCGATCTCACCGCGGACGAGCGCTATCTGCGGGAGGCGGAGGCGGTGTTCCGGTACGAGGAGACCGGCTGGGACAAACGCCTGGGCGGGATCTACTGGAACGACGACCGGGACTCGCGCAACACGGTGTCGAACGCCCCGGTCGCCGAACTGGCGGCCCGCCTCTATCTGGCCACAGGACGGTCCACATACCTCGGCTGGGCCAAGAAGATCTATCGCTGGCAGGTGCGCACGCTCGTCGACCCGGGCACCGGGCAGGTCTGGGGAAACATCGACGGGACGGGCGCCATCTCCAAGAGCGACTGGACCTACAACCAGGGCACGGTGATCGGTGCCGCGGTGCTGCTCTATCGGATCACGCACCAAGCCCCGTACCTCAGGCAGGCCCGCAAGACGGCAGGGTTCGCGCTGCGCAAGCTGGTCAGACCGGACGGGACCATCGATCCGCCGGCGGAGTTCGGCGGGGTTCTCGCGAACAATCTGCTGCTTCTCTACGACGAGACGGGCGACCCGGCCGTCGCGCGGGTCATCTCGGCAAGCGCCGCTTCCGCCTGGAAGCATGCGCGCAACGGCGATGGCCTCTTCGCCAACGACTGGCAGGGTCCGCCGCCGAAGACGGCCGGGCATCCTCTGCTCACGCAAAGCGGTGCCGTCAAGCTCCTGGCCGTCGATGCCGCGATCAAGACACATGCGCCCGCCCCCTGGGCGGGATTCGGCCGGCTGCCCGGACCGTGACCGTTCCTTAAGCCTTAGTGGGCGAGCGGTGCCGCAGCGGCATCGCCGCCCTCGCGCGCGTCGCCTGCTCGTAGGCGTAGCCGAAGCGTACGAGTTGCGCTTCCGCGAAGGCGGTGCCGCAGAAGGTGAGCGCGAACGGTACGCCCTCGCTGGTCACGCCCGCAGGGACGCAGATCGAAGGGTAGCCGGCACGCGCAGCGATGTCCGCGCCGTAGTTGTTCGGGAAGAGAAGGGCGTCCAGGCGGCTGGCGGCGAGCGCGTGATCGATGCCCTCTTGACGCGACCAACGGAGATCGCGCCGGCGCGCCCTGAGGTACGCGGGGTCGCTCAGCGTGCCCGACGTCGCCTCGGACTGCAAGAGCAAGGTCTGGCCGTAACGCAAGAGCAGACGCCGGTTGCGCTCGTTGAAGAAGATGAGCTCACGCAGGCTGTGCACGGGCACATCGGGTCCCGTGTGGCCGAGATAGGCGTTGAGGTCGGCTTTGAACTCGTAGAACAGGACCTCCTCCCCCCACTCCCTGCCGGCGGACGGGATCGGAGCCGGGTCGACCACGGTCGCCCCGAGATCCTGCAGCGTTTGCAGCGCCTTCGCCAGTCCGGCGGCGAGAGGCGCGGGCAAATCGCCGAGGTAGTCGCGCGGCACGCCAAAACGTCTGCCTTGGAGCGCGCCCTCCTCAAGCTCCTCCGGCCGCGGCAGAGGATGGGACTCGCCGAGGTACGAGACGGGATCCCGCCGATCGCCGCCCACGATGGCCCGGAGAAGGATCAGGGCGTCGCGCACGCTGCGCGCGATCGGCCCTGCCGTGTCCTGGCTGTGGGCGATCGGAATGATGCCGCTGCGGCTCACGTAGCCGAGGGTGGGCTTGAGCCCCACCACGCCCTGCTGGCTGGCGGGGCTCAGGATCGAGCCCGACGTCTCGGTGCCCACGGCGAGGGGAGCAAGTTCGCCCGAAACGGCGGAGGCGGACCCCGAGCTCGAGCCGCCGGCGTCGAACGGGCCGCACGCGTTCAGCACCTGACCGCCGCGTGAGGAGTAGCCGTTGGGCATGCCTTCGGTCATGAAGTTCGCCCACTCGGTCATGCCCGCCTTGCCGAGGATGACGGCGCCGGCGTGACGCAGCCTGCGCACGAGGTGGGCGTCGCGGGCCGCGTAGTGGGCCGCGAGCGCGAGCGAGCCCGCGCTGGTGTGCTGATGGTCGCCGGTGTCGATGTTGTCCTTGAGCACGACCGGGATGCCGTGCAAGGGGCCGCGTACCCGGCCCGCCTTGCGCTCCTGGTCCAGCACAGCCGCGATCGCCGCGGCGTCCGGATTGACCTCGATGATCGCGTTCAGGCCCTGGGGTCCCCCGCTGCGCTCCGCGACGGCATCGAGGCACTGGTAGACAAGCTCTTCCGCTGTGAGGGCACCCTCGTCCATCAGGGACTGAAGCTCGTCCAGCGTAACGTCGGCGGGCAAGCGCTCGATCATGTCGTGTACCTCCAGAGGAACTGCTAGCTGCGGGGCGGGTCGCCGGCCCAGAGACTCTGTCCCAGGCGCTTCGCCATGATCACTCGTTCGTCGGCCGCTCGCACGAGACCTTCGATCGAGTCGGCGTCCTCCGGTGCCGAGGCGACACCGACCCTGGCGCCGACGTAGACTTCGCGGCCCTGTCGCACCAGCACGGGGCTCTGCCGCACGGCGTCCAGGTAGCGCTTCGCGGCCTGCAGCGCCTGCCCCTGGTCCGCGTGGGTCAGGAGGATGGCGAATTCGTCGCCGCCCCAGCGGAAGACGGTGTCACCCTCGCGTCGCACAGCGTCTAGGGCGCGCGCGACCGCCGTGAGCGCCTCGTCTCCGCTAAGGTGCCCGAACTGGTCGTTGATCGCCTTGAAGCCCTGCAGGTCCATGATCACGAGGGCCAACGGCTCGCGGTAACGCACGGCCTCCGACCAGGCGGAGACCATCCGCTCATCGAAGGCGCGGCGATTGCCGAGGTCGGTCAGGGTGTCGGTTCGCGCCGCGACGCGCAAGGCGCTGAGGTGCCGGCCCTGAGCCAGCAGCACGGCGAGCTGCAGACCGAACATCCCCGCGAGCGAGAGGGCCTCCTGCGAAAACGCGTCGGGCTCGGACAGGTTGTCGATGGTGAGCAGGCCCACGAGGTCCCCATGCAGCACCAGCGGCACGAAGATGCCGGCGGCCGCTCCGCGCGACAAACCTTCCTCTGTCGCGGACGGGGGTCGGTTCACGATGCGTGGCAAGCCGTTCAGGAAGGCGCTCCGCTCTCCGCCATAGACGGAGATGGCCCCTTCGACCTCCTGCAGTCGCCAGTGGCCCTGCGCCGCGGGGTCGTCGTAGCCCGCGGCTGCCCTCAGATCGAGGCGGGAGCCGTTGGCGAGCCAAAGGCTGGCCGCGTCGGCGGCCGGGATCAGCCGGATCGCCTCGGCAAGCGCCTCGTCGCACAGGGCTTGCATGTCCCCGATCGCGCCGAGCGCGTGAAGGCTTGCGAGGAGTTCCGTGAGCCGAGACGTTGCGAGGATGCCCTGTAGCGCGATGCGCAGCCGGTCGGCGGCGCGCTCCAGGGCCTGGCGCTCACCGTTGCCGAAACCCGCGGGGGTGCGGTAGAAGAGAAACTCGAGCGCGGCTTGCGGCCGTCCATCGGGCTCCATCAGCGGCAGGACGGCGAACGACTGCAGGCCGAGGTCCAGCTGCCGCGCCGTGGTGTACGGCGACGTCACGGCGGACGCCACCCAGAACGGCTGGCGCGGGATCTGCCCGCGGAAGCTGGTCTCCATCGGCGACGCGGCCGAGGGCGCCTCGAAGTCGCCGAGGCTCTGGCGGGCCAGAAGATGAGGCGCTGCGCCGCCGGGTAGCCACAGCGATCCGACATCCGCGGCGGCGAACGGCAGCAGGAGCTGCAGGGCGCGCTGGGCCACGCCTTGCGGCGTGGGCAACTGCGTGATCTGCCGCGAGAAGTCCAGGAGGAAGTTCTGCAGGCGCGTCGTCTCCTGCGTCGCGCTCTGGCGCCCGAGGCGCCAGACGGCGTCGCCGCCGGCGCGCACCAGGGCCTCCAGCGTTTCCATCTCGTCCGGCAGGAAGGCGCCGGGATTGGCGCGCTCGACGTTGAGCACCGCGACTGCCTGGTCGCCGGACAGGATCGGCAGAGCGAGTTCGCTGTGCGTCGCCGTGATGCCGACTCCTTGAACAAACTCCGGGTCGGCCTGCGTGTTCGGCACGTGCTGCGAGCGCCTGGTGCGCAGAGCCCTGCCTGTGATCGACTGAAGCGGCACCAGCACGCCCGGCGGAGGCGTCCAGCCCAATGTGGTGTGAACCTGGAGATGCTGGCCGTCCTGGGCCGGCACCAGGACGTCGGCATGGCTGAAGCCAAGAATCTCCTGCAAGAGGTGCGGCAGCTCGCGGAACACGTCGTCGGCGGTCTCGAGACGCGGCAGGCGCAGGAGCGCCTCCGAGAGCAGCCGCGCGCGCCGGGCGGCCCCCATGGCCACCTGCCGCATCCGTCGCACCCGGTAGCCGACAGCGCTGCCGGCGACGGCCGCGATCAGCGGAACCAGGACGAGCGCGAGGGCCAGGCTCGGGCTCTGCGGGCGGTGCACCAGCAGGGCGGACACGCCCGCGACGACGGCGAATAGCAGACTCGGCACGGGACCGACGTCGAGGCCGGCCACGAAGAGCACCACGGCGGCTGCTGGAAGCAGCCAGTCGGGTGGCAGATGCGTGGCCGGAAGGCCTCCGGCCAGAAGCAGCAGTACCGCGCCTCGCGCCATGCGCCGCGGCAGGCCGACCGAGAGCCAGCCCCAGTCGGCGGAGGACTCGGCGGGCTCCGTGAAGCCCGTCGCTCCCCACTCGGCCAAATATCTCGCCTCGCAGATGCTGGGTTTCGTCAAGAGAGAGGTAAGGGATGCCAGTTGGACATTCGGCGCGGCACCTTGCGTCCCCTCCTTGGCAGGACCAGGCCGACCGCCACGGAGAACCCAGGAGACATTGCGGAGGTGCACGACATGGAGGATTCCTGCCGCATTCGGTTGCGGGTTCGCTACGGCGAGGCGGATCGCATGGGTATCGCGTATTACGCCAACTATTTCGACTGGTTCACGGAAGGACGCACGGAATTTCTGCGGCAATTGGGCGGAGAATACCGCCGCATCGAGGACGACGGGCTGCTGCTGCCGGTCTTGCGCACGGGCGCCCGCTATCTTCGCCCTTGCCGGTACGACGACGTGGTCGAACTTGAGACCACCGCCCGCGTTTCGCCGACCAGGCTGCGCTTCGACTATCGGCTCGAGATGGAGACGTCGCTTCTGGCCGAGGGATTCACGGAGCACGCCTATGTGCGCAAGGGCGACATGCGGCCGCTGAATATCCGCCGGGCCTTTCCGGAAGTCTACGCCCTGCTGGCCGACCTGCCCGCCTATACCCCGTCGCCCGATTGACCAAGGCGCAGATCCGGGAAGTAGACCCGCAGTTCGTCGCCCGGGGCGGGCAGCCCGGGCGCGGCGGGCAGGTCCGCGCTGAACGGCCGTCCGTCGCGCGTGCGGAGCTCGAGCCGCCAGCCGAAGTCCTGCGGCACGGCCCGCACCACCACCCCGGCCACCTCGACGAGGCCGGGCCCCGGCCGCAAGACCGCCTGTCCGGGATGCACGACGAGGCCGCCTGGGAGCGGGCGGTAGCCCAGGAGTTCCGCTGACCGCAGGTTCGGCGGCTGGCGCAGCGTCGTCTCCACCGGACCCTCGGCGAGCATCTGGCCGGAGGAGATCAGGCAGATCCGGTCGCCGAGCCGTTGCACTTCGCGCAGGTCGTGACTGGCGAGGAGGGCCATCGAACCCGCCGTGGAGAGCTGTTCGCGCAAGAGGTCCCCCATCTCGAGCCGGGCCCTGGCGTCCAGGGCGGAAAAGGGCTCGTCGAGCAGCAGTAGCGGCCGTCCGGCGAAGATGGCTCGTCCCAGGGCCAGCCGCTGGCGCTCGCCGAACGAGAGCTCTCGCACCGGCCGCGCCCGAAGCCGCAGGAGATCAAGGCGCCGGAGCGCTTCCTCGATGCCAACGGCAAGCTGCGCACCCATCGCGGCCAGGTGCTGCTCGGGCGACCAGTGCGGCACGAGACCCTGGCGCTGGGGCACCCAGCCGATTGGACGCCGCCATACCGGCAGGCGCCTGAAGTCCCACCCATCGAGTTCCACCTCGCCATCCGCCGGCAGCAGCCCCGCCACGGCGCGCAGCAGCGTCGTCTTGCCCGCGCCTGAGGGTCCGTGGAGTGCGAGGACCTGACCCGCCGCGAGCTCGAAGGCCGCCTGGACGCGCAACTGGCCGCCGCCCGCGACCTTCAGGTCAACGCGCAGCACGTCTGGCCACCCCCATGGCCACAAGCGGCAGCGGCAGGGCGATCGCGACCAGGATGAGCGCGAGCTGCAGCGCCGGGGCGAGGCCGAACTCGCTCAAGGCGATCCAGATTCCGACCGGCAGGCCTGTCGGATGGTAGGCGAGGACGATCGGAGCGCCGAAGGCGCCGATCGTCCTCGCCCACGCCATGGCGCCGGCGACGGCGAGACCGGGCGCCGCGAGCGGCAGCGCGACGCGGCGGAAGGCCGTCCTTGGCCGCATGCCGGCGAGCCAGGAAGCCTCCAGGATGTCGCGGTCGAGGGCACTGAACGCCGCCCAGGCCGCGTAGACGAAGTACGGCACCGCCTCGTAGAAGCCGGCGAGCGTCAGGCCGACCATGCTGTTCGTGGCGCCGATGCCGAGGTTCAGGAGCCACTGGCCGAAAGCTGTGGTCGGACCAAAGACGTAGGCCAGCACGAGGCCTAGCACCAGGGGCGGCAGGAGGAGCGGTACCGCGAGCAGCAGCTCGAGCGCCTGCTGGCTGCGTTGCCCCGCGGACGCGGCCCACCAGGAGAGCGGCAGGCCGACGATCAGGGTCAGGGCGAGCGCCGCGAGCGACGAGGTCACGCTCGTCACGGTCGCGCTGCCGCTGCCGGGAGGCAGCTGAGCGAACGTCGTGCCGGCGTGCAGGAGCAGCGCCCAGAGCGGGAGCGTGACGATGGCGACGAGCGGCCAGAGCAGAAGGCGGCGCGCGGTGAGGCGGCTGCCCTGGGTGGATCCGGCCTTCATCGGCGGGCCTCCTCGGCATGCGGCAAACGCGTCATGGCTTGCCCACCTTGCGCCAGACGGCGTAGGGCCCGTAGTTCGCGCCTGAGGGAGCGAGGGGGTTCCGGTCGATCAGGACGCGGCGCCAGAGAGGGCTTTGATCCAGCTCGATCGCGACCGGGGAACGCGTCGGCCAGAGCACGTAGCGCGCCCGCGGGTCGGAGAGGTCGAGGGAGCGCGGCACGGACATGCTGCCGAGGGTGACGTCCAGGAAGGGTGGCCACCCGGG
>JAJZIE010000088.1 GCA_021810725.1 Bacillota bacterium
CCGGCGTCTCGAGCTCGACGTCCGCGAGGTGGCGGCGACGAGCGGCATGATGGGCGGCAGCGGCGCGATCGAGTTCCAGCTGCCGCTGGCGGGCGGTGAGGACGAGATCGTCTCCTGCGCGGCCTGCGGCTACCTCGCCAACCGGGAGGCGGCGCAAAGGCGCCCGCGGGCCGGCGAGAGCCAGGGGGAGCGGGAGCCGCGTCTGGTCGAGACCCCCGGCGCCACGAGCATCGCCGCCCTCGCGGCCGCACTCGGCTGCAGGGCTCGGGATACCTTGAAAGGCGTCTTCTACGACCACTCCGGCACCACGGTGATGGCCCTCGTGACGGGGGACCGCCAGGTGGAGGAGGCGAAGCTCGAGGCCGCCCTAGGTGGCGCGCTGCGGCCGCTCGGGGCCGACGAGGCCGCCGCACGGGGCCTGGTGGTCGGGTATGCGGGACCAGTGGGACTCGAGCTGCCGGGCCCGCTCCTCATCGTGCTGGACGAGGAGGCCCGTGGGGCAGAGGCGCTCGTCTGCGGTGCCAACCGCGAAGGCTGGCATCTCGCGGGCGTCCGGCCGGGGCGGAACTTCACCTGGCAGGTCGCGGCGGACATCGCCAAGGTGGAGGCGGGCGACGCCTGCCCGCACTGCGGCTCAGCGCTCGCGGTGGAGCGCTCCCTGGAGCTCGGCCACATCTTCCGCCTGGGCACGCGCTACGCGGAGCGGCTGGGCCTCGTCCTGCAGGGCTCGGACAACGTACCGCGGCCGCTCTGGATGGGATCCTACGGCATCGGCGTCACGCGGCTGCTCGCCGCCGTGATCGAGGCCCACCACGACGAACACGGCATCGTCTGGCCAGAGGCGGCCGCGCCTTATGCGGCGCATCTGCTGACGCTCGGCGAGGAGGCCGAGGCGCTCGAGATCGCGGAAGAGCTCGAGCGAGGCGGCGGCGGGCGCATTCTCTGGGACGACCGCTCCGTGACGGCGGGCGTCAAGTTCCAGGACGCGGATCTGCTCGGGCTGCCCTGGCGGCTGACCGTGGGTCGACGCTCCCTCGCGCAGGGCGGTGTCGAGGTGCGCAGGCGCGGGAACAAAGAGACGCGCATCGTTCCGCGGGCGGAGCTGCCGGGCCTCCTGGGCTCGCTCCTCGCGGGCGACGCGCGTCCGGACTAGAGTTCGACGATCAGGTTGTCGATCAGCCGGGTCTTGCCGAAGTAGGCGGCGGCGGCGAGCATGACCCGGCCCGTGAGATCCGTCTTCGCCTTCATGGTGTCCGGATCCACGACGGCGGCGTAGTCCAGGCGCGCGAGCGGCTCCTCGGCGATACGCCGCTCGATCGCCGCCTGGACGGCGGAGCCTTCCATGCCCGCGAGCGCCGCCTCGCGACCCTGCTCGAGCGCCATGTACAGGCTGGGCGCCGCCTCGCGCTGCTCGGGCGAGAGGTAGACGTTGCGGGACGAGAGGGCCAGCCCGTCCGGCTCGCGAACGGTCGGCACGACCCGCAGTTCGAGCGGCAGGTCGAGATCCTGGCAGAGCCGGCGCACCACCGCCACCTGCTGTCCGTCCTTCTGGCCGAAATAGGCTCTGTCCGGCCAGACGATGTGGAAGAGCTTCAGCACCACCGTCGCCACGCCCTGGAAATGGGTCGGTCGCGTGCCGCCCTCCAGCGTGTGCGAGAGCTCCGGCACCGCGACTTCCGTGAGGAGCGGCCGCGGGTAGATCTCGGCGACGTCGGGCTGGAAGAGGAAGTCCGTGCCGGCCGCGGTCAGGATCGCCCGGTCGCGCGCGCTGTCGCGCGGGTAGCTTTCGAAGTCCTCGTTCGGCGCGAACTGCAGAGGGTTCACGAAGATGCTCACCACGACCACGTCGCACTCCTCGCGCGCGGCGCGCACCAGGGCCTCGTGGCCCCGGTGCAGATACCCCATGGTGGGTACGAAGCCGATGCTGCGAGAGGCCCGGCGAAGTGGTTCCAGCCGGGCCCGCAGCTCGGCGATGCGGGTAACGACCTGCACTCAGGCTTTTCCTCCGTACAATCCGTGTTCCGGATCGCCGCCTTCGGGTGCGTACCCCGGGGCGGGATCGCCGCTGCCCAGTGCGGCGACGACGGCTGCCGCCTCCGCGCCCAGGCTGGTCGCGTGCTCGGGTCCGGGATACTCGCCCTCCCGCACGTCCCGACAGTAGGCGGCCGCCGCTTCGCGGATCGCCGTCCCTACCTCGGCGTAGCGCCGCGCATGGCGCGGCCCCTGCCCCTCGGCGAGTCCGACGAGATCGTGGAGCACCAGCACCTGCCCGTCACAGCCGGGGCCGGAACCGATCCCGATCGTGGGAATGCGCAGCCGGCGCGAGATCGCCTCCGCCACCTCCACGGGCACCAGTTCAAGCACGACACCGAACGCGCCGGCGTCTTCGAGGGCCAGCGCGTCGTCGAGCAGGCGGCGGGCGGCCTCGGCCGTACGCCCCTGGACGCGCCAGCCGCCCAGGGCATGCACCGACTGGGGCGTGAGGCCGATGTGGCCGAGCACCGGGATGCCGACGCGGCACATGCGTCGCACCGTCTCCCGCATCTCCACGCCGCCCTCGAGCTTCACCGCCTGGGCACCGCCATCCGCGAGGAGCCTGCCGGCGTTGGCGACCGCATCGTCCTGGGACAGCTGAAAGCTGAGGAAGGGCATGTCCGCGATGACGAGAGCGTGCTCGGCGGCTCGCGCCACCATGCGCGTGTGGTAGACCGCGTCCGCCATGGTGACGCCCAGGGTGTTGCCCTGACCCTGCACGACCATGCCAAGGCTGTCGCCGATCAGCAGCGCGTCGACGCCGGCCAGGTCGCAGAGCCGGGCTGTCGGGTAGTCGTAAGCGGTCAGCATGGTGATCCGCTGACCGCGGGCCTTCATGTCGAGGAACGTGCGCGTCGTCACTCGTGCGGCCATCTCGCTCACCTCCGCAACATCGCGTTCAGTTTGTCCGCCTCGGCCGGCGGAAGACTCCCCTTCTCGCGGGCCAGGGCGACCGCCACGAGGCCCAGCGTGCGGTAGATCTCCTCCGCGGGACCTTGCAGCAGGTCGAGATGTGCCTCCACGGTGCCGAGGTCACCGCGCTCGACCGGCCCTGTGAGGGCCTGAGGCAGGCCAAGTCGCAGGAGGTTCTCGACGCTTCCGCGGCTGAGCGGCAGAAGAGCCTGCAGGGCTTCCTCGCGCCGGACTCGATCATCCGATCCCGCCGCGGTGCTGGCGGCGACGCTGAGGAGGGCGACGAGGGCGTTGCTGGCGAGCGAGCACGCCGCGTGCAGGCGGGGCTTGTCCTCCGCCGCGACCTGCCACGGCCGCATGCCGAGCGCCACGGCCAGCCACTCGCCGGCCGATCGCGCGCCGGGCGTCCCTTCGAGGCTGCACGTGATGCCGTCAAAGAGCCGGGGGCCGAGTTCGGGGTCCGCGAAGGACTGCATGGGGTGCAGCGCGAGAACGTCGGCACCATGCGCCTGGGCTGCCGAGAGCGCCTCGCTGGGGAGGGCGCCCGCCGTGTGCACGACGACCTGTCCGGCACGGAAGGCCCCGGCCGCGCCGAGTTCGGCCGCAAGGGGCCGCACGGCGCGGTCGGGGACCGTCAGGAAGACCCAGTCGGCCGCCCGGCAGAGCTGCGGGGCCGAGGGGTGGATCGCGAGGCCGGTGCGCAGCCGGAAGAGGTCCTGTGCGGCCTGAGAGCCGCCCGCGGCGCCAAGCACCGACATATGGTCACGCAGGGCCAGGGCCATGGCTGTGCCGACCCGCCCGGGACCGACGATCGCGACGGCCTTGCCTGCCATGCGCGCCCCCCTGTCCCTGGCATTCTACCATGCGCCTCGCGACGGCGCCGACGTCACCCCTAGTGCTGACTGCTGGCCTGCGTAGCGGTCGACGAAACCACAAACTTGATCCACATGCCATCCTGGCTCGCCTGTCCGGGCACGCCGCAGGCGAGAACGTAACTGCCGGCGGTGCTGGCCACAAACTGGAACGTCTGCGACTGACCGGCCTGCATCCCGACCGAAGGGTCGGTGGAGGCCGCACCGGTGAAGGCGGGGGTCAGGTTCGACGCGCTCGGGGCGATCACGACGCTGCTGTTCGAGCCGTTCTCGTTCGTGAAGTCGACCTTGACCGTCCAGCCCTGGGGTACCGTGATGGTGGCATTGCCCTGGTCGTAACCGTCAAAGTTGTAGTAGAAGTTGTCGATGGTCGCCCCCGAGACAATGGACAGCGTCACGGTCTTCGCGGTCGGATCCTGGCTCGCGATAAAGGGGGCCGATGCGCCCGTGGCGGCGGCAGGCTTGGTACTTGGAGACTTCGCCTTCGCAGCCTTCTTGGCATGGCTCGCGTGGTGGGCAGGCGCGCCCGTACTGGCGGCGGACCCGCACCCTGCCAGCAGCAGGCTGACCCCGGCAACAGCGATCAGGGTGCGCGGGCGCAACACTCGCATCTGTACTCCCCCTTTTGCGAAAACGTACCACGTCCTTCGCCAAGGTCAATAGGATTTGTAAGGTTTGCCGACAAGAGGCCGCAAAGCGTGGCTGGAATACCCGCGTTTAGGCTCCACGTGGAGGTTGCGCTAGGATAATGCAAGCGGGACATGCATCGTAACCTTGCGGTGCCCCGTCCGGAGGAGTGGTTTTGCGTTGGCAGAGAGCCCCGAGCCCGCGATCATGGCGCGCCTCAACCCTTTCCGCTCGGCCCTTGGCCTGCGGGTGTCGTTCCCCGGGCCTGGCCAGGCGCGTGTCGACGCCGACCCTAGACCAGCCAGCCAGGGCGACGACGGGTGCATCGCGCCGGGTGTCCTTCTGACGCTCATGGACATCGCGCTGGGCCACGCCGTCGCCTCGCGTCTGCCTGAGCCCTCGTCGTTCGCCACCGTGAGCCTGCAGATCTTGGTGCGGAGCGCGTGGCCCACTGGGCGGCTTACGGCCGCGGCCGGCGCGCAGCCGCTCGCCCCGGACTGGCGCGAAGCTGCCGCCGAGGGCACGGTGTACTCGTCCAAGGGCGACCCGGTCGCCACGGCGCAGGGTTTTTTCGCGCGCGGGGCGGGCGGCGGCCGGCACCTCGCGCCGGTGCGCGACGCGGACGGGTTCGGGAGTTTTCGGCAGCTCCTGGGCCTGCGTGACGCCGAAGACTCTCTCGTCATGGCGGTCGAGCATCGGCACCTCAATCCCGATGGCGTCATGCATGGCGGAGCGATGGCGGCTTTCCTCGACGAGGCGATGCGGGCCGGGCTGCGCAAGGATGGCGCGGGGCCGGGACGCCTCGGCAGCTTCTCGATCCGCTATCTCCTGCCCGGCAGGCCCGGAGCGCTGCGAGCCTTCCCGCGCGTGGAGCGCCATGGCCGACGCATCCACTTCGCGTCCGCCTCGGCGCTGGGTGAGGATGGAGGACTGCTCTCCACCGCGGAGGCGACCTACCTCGAGGACTTGGGCTAGTCCGCCTGATTTCCGCCCGGAGCCGGCGAGCGGTCCATGGTCGCCGGATCGCGCGCCCGCCTGAAGAAAAAGTTGAACAGCACCGCATTGGCGGCCTGGAACAGCGCCGCCAGTTCGAGCGGCAGGCCGATCAGGCCGAGCGCCTGCATCAGGTACCCGCCGACCGTCGGGCTGACGGCGGTCGCGATCTGGGATGGCACGGACGAAGCCGCGTTGAGCCGGCCGCGCTCCTCGGGCGGCACCAACTCCAGTACGAAGGACTGGCGGATCGGGTTCGCGACCGTCTGGAACATCATGCGCAGGATGTAGACGAGCCCCGCCAGGGTGAATGTGGGCATGAGCGGCAGGCAGGCGGTGAAGAAGGCTCCGACGAGCCGCGTCCAGAGGATCGCCGGCACGCTGCCGAGGCGCTGGGCCAGCCGCGCGGCGCCCAGGTAGGGCAGTGCGGTGACGAGGTTCGCGAGGGTGTAGAGACCGGCCAGGGCGGCGGCGCCCACGTGGTAGCGCACCTCGAGCCAGTAGGTGAGGAACGGTCCGAGGAACCCTACGCCGAGGCCGTTGAGGGTGTTCGTGAGGGAGAGCCGCCAGATCGCGGACCTGGCGCGTGTGGAGAGCCGGTGCGTCTCATGGGGCAGGCGAGGCGGCAGGGGAGCCTCCCGCACGCCCAGGACCAGTACGCCCGCCGCCAGCTGCATGACGGCGGCCAGGAGCATGGTCAGGGCTTCGGCGGCGTGGAGCGGCATCGACGAGCGAAGCAGGTCGGGCAGGGCGGCGGCGAGCGAGCCGACCGCTCCCGCCAGCACGCCGACGAAGCTCAGTTGGCCCAGGACCGCTGCTCTCGCGGACCTCGGCACCACCTCCGCGATCAAGGGCTGCTCGACGGGGGCGAAGGGCCCCCAGGCCCCGCCTGAGCCCGCTCCGCCGCCTCGCGCCAAGGCGCCGAAGAAGGCGAAGGCCATCAGTAGCGCATAGCTCTGCGCGAGGCCGAATCCGGCCGTGGTGATCGCGGCCAGCACGGCCAGAGCGACCAGCACCGGCTTGCGTCCTATGCGGTCGCCGACGAAGCCTGCGGCGAAGAGCAGCACGGCGGCCCCCACGGATGCCGCCGTGAAGATCAGACCAGCAGCTCCCGCGCCGTAGCCTTGGTGCGCGACGATCAGCGGCAGCACAATCGAGATGACGGCCATGCCGAAGCTGCGCACCGCGCGGGAGAGCATCAGCAGGTAGAACTCGCGGCGGCGTTCGATGACGTTGGACAATGCTGCAGCTTCTTTCATGCGCCGCCTTGGGCCGGCGGCGCGGGATGCTACAATAAGGGCACGCGTACACGGGGGTTGGTGGCGCCTGAGCTACGATGCCGTTCTGCTTGCCGGAGTTGTCGCCATCCTGTCTCCGTTCGCCTGGCCGCTGTGGCTGATGCTGCTGGCGCTCATCGCCGGAGCCGCGCCAAACGGCGGCCGCGTCCCTGCCCTAAGCTACATCTTCGCCTTCCTTGTCGCTTTTCTCCTCTTGCATCTCTTCGGCACGAACCTGTCGGCAACCCTGACGCGGCACGCCGGGGCAGCCTCGCTTGCCCTGGCCCTGATCCTGGCCTTCGAGGGCATCTACCTCGCCGGCGTGGAGAGCCTTTGGAGCAGGCTGCGCAGGCGGGCCACGCTGGAGCAGCCGGCCACCGACTGGCTGGCCGGGCTGCTGCTCGGTCTCGGCTCCGCGTTCGCTTTGCCCACGCTGGGCGGATCCGCGGGGCTCGCCCGCGCGGCGTCGCTCGGCGACGCGGGCGATGTGGCGGGGGCCTTCGTCCTTACGGCGCTGGTCGGGGTCGGTGTGGTGGTCGTCCTCCTCGTGGTGGGCCATGTCGCGAATCTCATTCTCGGTCGGGTTGCGCCCGGTCCCTGGCTTCGACGCGCCGCGGCGCTGGCGATGCTGCTGGTCGCCGTGGCCCTGGCGGCAGGCTGGGTGGGATAGGAGGCACTCCTCATGCGTCGCATCCGCTACGGTACGGCCGTCCTCGCGTTCTTCGCCATCATCGTCGTCATCGGCCTTCTCTTCTGGGGTCTGAGGCCCGTGCCGAAGGCGCCCCTGAGCGTCGGTACGCAGGTCGGGCAGATCGCCCCGGACTTCACCCTGCCGCGTCTGAACGGCCAGGGGTCCGTTCGCCTTTGGTCGCTGCGCGGCAAGCCTGTATGGCTCAATTTCTTCGCCTCGTGGTGCCCGCCATGCAACGCCGAGGCGTATGATCTTGCCCAGACGGCGAAGAAGAGCCCCGGCCTCGACCTGATCGGCGTCGACCTGACCGCGTCGGAATCGTCGATCGCCAAGGTGGACGCCTTCGTGCAGCAGTACGGCATCGCGTATCCCGTGCTGCTGGACCAGAGCGGCAGCGTGGCGAACCGCTACGGCGTGCAGGCGATTCCCACGAGCTTCTTCATCGACCGCGAGGGTGTGATCCGGGCAGAGGTGTCCTTGCCGCTCTACCCGGCCCTGATCAAGAAGTACCTGCGCAAGATCGACTATCCCTCGCAGTAGCGAGCACCAAGGCAGGTGGCTTGGCTTGACGGTGAAATACGAACGCCTGGTGCTCTATCTCGATCGGCTGCGCGCCGAGGGCGTGCAGGAGGTCGAGATGAGCTTTTCCGAGCTCGAGGGGATCCTGGGCGCGCCGCTGCCGGCCGCCGCGCGGAACTTCCGGCCCTGGTGGTCCAACTCGAGCCAGTCGCCCAAGCCATGGCAGATCGCAGGCTTTCGCAGCCGCGCGGTCCATCTCGGACGCAAGACCGTCATCTTCCATCGCCTGCCGCCGGGGGAGATGGCCCAGCCGGCGGTTCGGGGCCCGGCCGATGCGCAGGCTCCGCGCATGCTCGTCATCGCCAGCGGCACCGGGCGCATGGCGGTACATCACCCGCGTGAGCTGCACAAGGACGACTTTCTTGATCCTGAGCGGCTACGCGAGCGCGAGGCGGAGCTCGGGGCCTTCCTGCGCCCGGCCGCGGAGCTTTATTGCTGCGACCAGTTCCGCTTCACGCGCAACGGCGTCGAGACGCTGCGCTCCGCGTTCGGTCGCGACCACGTCGATTTGCGCATCATGTCTCCCGGCTACGGCCTCATCGGCGAGCAGGACGTGATCGCGCCGCACAGTGTCTCGCTCACGGACTTCGACCGCGCCGAACTCCATCGGTGGGCGGATCATCTCGGGTTGCCCACTGCCGTGCGCGAACTGCTGGCGGGCTATGACCTCGCCATCTTCCTGGTCGGTCAGTGTTGCCTCGACGCGATGCGGCCACCCCTTGCGCCAAACCCCGGGCAGCGCTTCGTCATGCTGGCCACGGAGCACTATCGACGTCACTACGCCGCGCCGGGGGTCACGGTGCTGCCGACTGGCAGGCTCGCGCAAGCGAGCTGCGAGGTGGGGTCGATCGCGCTCAAGGGCTACCTCTTCGCGCGTTTCGCCCAGGTGGCGGCCCGGGAGGGCATCGGGCTGCTGCAGCGCCTGATGGCGGACGACAGCGGAGAGGTGTTCTGGCAGGCCGTCCAACGTGCGCGAGCGGCCGGGTAGGACCAGCCTCACCATTACTACCAATGCACCGTTAA